>CAWUOD010000040.1:0-12027 GCA_963923115.1 uncultured Singulisphaera sp. | reverse complement strand
CCAACCCGTTTCGGGGTGGATTTCCGGGAATGCGCGGACCAGGCGGGCCGCCTCAAAATTAGTGGTCTTGATTATGGAGACGATATCGATGGTTAAATGTTCTTTTATTTGGACGACAATGGGTCTCATTGGCGGGGCGCTGTTTACACAACCCCTTACAGCACAGCCTCCACAAGGCGGATTTCCAGGTGGACCGGGTGGACCAGGATTTCCGGGCGGATTTCCAGGTGGACCGGGAGGACCAGGATTTCCGGGTGGACCGGGTGGACCGGGTGGATTTCCGGGTGGACCAGGCGGCTTTGGACCTCCGGGAATGGGCGGGGAACGAAAAATCCTGAAAACCTACGACAAGGACAAAAACAGGATCCTGGATTCGGCCGAACGAAAAGCCGCCCGGGAAGCCATGGCCAAGGAAGGTTCCCAGGGCGGACCCGGTTTTGGCGGCAGGCGTGGTGGCCCACCCGGAATGGGCCCGAAAACTCCAGGTACCCCGGGCCCCAAAATCTCCATCGGCGACGCCAAGGTGTATCCCGGAACCGATCTCTACGACACAACCACATTGCGGACGATCTTTCTCGAATTTGATTCCGCCGATTGGGAAAAGGAACTTGAGGCGTTTCACGGGACCGATGTCGATGTCCCGGCCAAAATCACCATGGATGGCAAAGCCCTCAAAGGTCAGGTCGGTGTCCATTTTCGCGGCATGTCGTCCTATGGCATGGTGCCGACCGGATCGAAACGCTCCTTTAACATCGCCGTCGATCTCGAGGACTCGAAACAGCGGCTTTTGGGAATGAAAACCCTCAACCTGCTCAATGCCCATGAAGACCCCTCCATGATGAGCACCGTCCTTTATTCCCAAATTGCCCGGAAATACATTCCCGCTCCCCGGGCCAACTTCGTCAAAGTGGTCGTGAACGGGGAAAGCTGGGGCCTGTATGTGAATGTGGAACAGTTCAACAAGGACTTCGTGGATGCAAATTTCAAAACCACCAGGGAAGACAGGAAAAAGAGTGACAACAAAGCCGCCCGCTGGAAAGTGCGTGGAAGCCCGGGAGGCGGTGGCGGCCTCGAATACCTCGGGGAAAATGTCGAGGATTACAAACGCCGTTTTGAAATCAAATCGGGAGATGACCCAAAAGCCTGGAAGGACCTGATCAACCTTTGCAAGGTCCTGAACCAGACCCCGGCGGACAAATTGGGGGAAGCCATCAAGCCTATTTTGGATATTGATGGACTTCTTTGGTTCCTGGCCCTTGATGTCGCCCTCATCAACACGGATGGATACTGGATCCGGGCGTCTGACTATTCGATCTACAAGGACGAGAAAGGCGTTTTCCACATCATACCCCACGACATGAATGAGGCCTTCCGCCAACCGATGGGTCCGGGAATGGGAGGCCCCCCTGGAGGAATGAGGATGTTCGAAATGCCCAAGCCGGGCGAGGTGTTGGATGAAAACATCCAAAGGGCCCTCAACCTGTCCGCCACCCAAAAAGCGGAACTGGCCAGGATTCAAAAGTCTGTCGATGAGCGAATAGGCAAAATCCTCAATCCCAATCAAAAACAGATGGTCGATGGCATGCGCCAAATGCGGCCCTTTGGCATGGTTGGCCCGGTTGGTCCAGGGGGACCTCCCGGCGGGTTTCCTGGAGGATTTCCCGGTGGGCCCGGGGGACCTCCCGGAGGGTTTCCCGGTGGGCCTGGCGGGCCGGATGGGCCTGGCAGGGGGCCCGGAGGATTTCCCGGTGGGCCTGGCGGGGGAATGATGGGCAACTCCGGGCGCGGTGTGGAACTGGATCCCCTCGTGGGCCTGGAAGATTCCCGTAAACCCTTACGGAGCAAGATTCTTGCAATTCCCGAGTTCCGTGAAAAATACCTCCGGAACATTTATGAAATCGCAAAAAATTCGATTTCCTGGGATAAAATTGGCCCCAGGATTGCTACACTTAGGACACTAATCGAAAACGAAGTCAGGGATGACACCAGAAAGCTGGAAAGTTACGATGAGTTCCTTGAGGCGACCTCTCCCGAACTTCATGCCCCCCCCGCCACGGGTCCCGGGAATAATCCCGGGGGTCAATTGCGCCGGGGTCCGGTTCCCCCAATTCCATTGAGGGAATTCGCTGAAAAGCGTTCGCGCTTTTTGATGGAAAACCAAGAGGTTAAAAAGGCCAGCGATAAAAAGTAGGCCGTTCAGGGACTGAACACATGATTCGGGAAACGATGAAGGAATCGAAGGATCCAATCCCAACCAGCGGGGACAAACCGTCCTCGCTGTCCCCGTCGCTTCGGGCCGCGATGGATCCCGGCAAACCAAAGGGTGCCCGGGAGCTGAAATTTCTCGTGGACGAGGCGACCGCCAAGGCGCTTGAATCGCGCCTTGCCGATTCCATGATTTCCGATCCCCACAGCATGGATGAAGGCTATGCGGTGCGCAGCCTTTATTTTGACACCCCCACGATGGATGTGTATCACCGTCGCGGGGCCCATGCCATCCACAAGCTTCGGATCCGCCAATATGGATCCCTTCAATCGCTTTTCCTGGAACGCAAATCCAAGCGCGCCGGGAGGGTGCTCAAACAGCGGATGGAAATCCCCGGGAATCAAATTGTTCCAACCCTGGCTGGGTCGGAATGGTTCGCCGAGGAAATCCGCAAGCACAGCCTCGCAGCGGTATGTCTCGTCGGCTACGACCGCAAGGCATGGTTCGCGGGCGACAGCGATATGCGTGTCACCATCGACCAAAACCTCCGGGGAAGGATCGCGACGACGGTTGACCTGGATCTGGGCGAGGCCCCCCTGCCGGTCCATTCCGGAAAATGTGTCGTGGAATTCAAATTCCTCGACCACCTCCCGAGCCTCTTCAAGCTGTGGATGAGCGATTTTTGTCTTCAGCCCGGCGGGAACTCCAAATACCGGGGCACCATGCGCGCCCTGGGTTTGGCACATCAGGTTGACCCTCTAACGGCCTAGTCCAAAGGATCGGAAAATCGTGCCCGAATGGTTTCAATCCGTCCTTCAGGACGGAGAGGCGCTCCCCACACTGGAAGTCCTGGCTGGCAGACTTTTTCTTGCCTTGGGCCTTGGCGTCGCCGTTGCGCTGATTCACCGTTTCACCGTGGGATCCCGCCACGATTCAAGGACATTGGGCACCACGCTTGTCCTTTTGGCCGTGCTGATCTCCCTTGTCACGCTTGTCATCGGAAACAGTGTCGCCCGGGCCTTTGGCCTGGTCGGGGCTTTGTCCATCGTGCGTTTTCGCACCGTCGTCGAGGACACACGGGACACGGCTTTTGTGATTTTCGCGGTCGCGGCGGGAATGGCCTGCGGGGCGGGCTATGGATTGCTGATGGCTTTGGGTGTCCCGATGGTGATTCTCGCGTCGGTGATCATGGCGGCCTTCAACAGGGCCACAGCCCGGGGCGATTTCCTTCCGGGACTACTCAATGTGCGGGTCGCGATCGTAAAGGACCCGCGCGAAACACTCAAACCCCTGCTCGATCAATATTGCGTGGAAGCCCGCCTGGTGGGAATCGCCACAGCCAAGCAGGGCACCTCCTTTGACATGACTTACCGTGTTCGTGTTTCCCCGGCAAATCTGGTTTCCCTGGTGGCCTCGGCGAACAATGTCGAAGGCATACACCAGGCCGAATTCAAACAGGATTGATCCCGCGAAAAAAACCGGACCAAATCCCCGGCCCTGTCTGATTCGTTTTGCTGCTCTCGTGCCCCGGCAAATTTTGTGCTGGCCAAAGGCGTTCGAACCGCTTGCCCACGAACTCGACCAAATTTCCGGTCAGGTGCCCCCAAAAAAACAGGCAAACTTTCCCGGTGCCCAATCCGTAAAATAAGGGAAAGAATTCGTGTCAACACGGGGCCATGGGCTCCTTGTTTATCAGGGAAACTTCCGGCCATGGAATCCGCTCCAAAAGCAACTACCCGGCTTCGCCAACTTCTTGCGCGACCCAAAGCCATCAGAAGTCTTGGCGCCCAGGACTGTTTCAGTGCTTTGGTGATGGAGCAGTGCGGCCTGGAAATGATGTTTCTCGGTGGATTTGGCGCGGCGGCAAGCCTTTTGGGACTTCCCGATGTGGGCCTTCTGGAAATGAGCCAAATGGCGGATCAGGTCCGTCGTATTTCCGCCCGACTCTCCATCCCGGTGGTGGCCGACGCCGACACGGGTTATGGCGACCTGCACAATGTCGCCCACACGGTTAGGACTTTCGAGGCCGCAGGCGCCGCGGGCCTTCTTCTTGAGGACCAGGCGCACCCCAAACGCTGTGGGCATTTCCCGGGCAAAAGTCTGATTTCCAAATCGGACATGATCATGAAATTCCGCGCGGCGGTCGATGCCCGCAAGGATCCGGATTTTGTCATCATCGCGCGGACGGACGCTCGGGCGGTCGAAGGATTTGACGCGGCGGCCAACCGGATGCGCGACTATCTCGACACGGGGGCGGATGTGGGTTTTATCGAGGCCCCCCAATCCATTGAAGAGCTAAAGGCGATCCCGAAACTATCCCATAAGCCGATGCTTGCCAACATGCTCTCCGGAGGATTGACACCGATTCTTTCCGCCAGCGAACTGGAGGAGCTTGGATTCCGGATCGTCGTTTGTCCCGTGGAGAGCCTCATGGTGACGGCCCATGCGATTCGCAAACTGACCAAATCCCTCCTTGAAACGGGCCGTGTTGACCAGCTTTCCCTCGAGGCGGGTTCGTTTTCGGATCTCAAGGAAATCCTCGATCTGTCCGGAGTGATGGGACTACGCGGGCGCCTTGAGGCCAGGTCGCCATGAGTTCCGACCTGCTTGTCCAGCCCCGGACGGGTGATTTGGAGCTTGTCCTTTTTCGCCGCCTTCCGCACCCCGAGCTTTTCAGGGTCCTGCAATCGCGCGAGGTCCTTTCACGGGGCGGTGAAAAAGTGGTTTGCAGGATCACCCCCTCGGGACATGCCATATCCTGGACCCTAAGGGATCACGAACTCCACCAGGTCCTGGCCGGCTCGGGGGACAACCTTCCCCGCACGGGCCGTCTTTTGACCCGCCGTCCCGATCGGGGACAGGGGGGCCATGTCGAATTCGCGACCGGCTGGCGTTATGAAACCATTGTTTCTGTAGAACACATGCGCGCTCCCCAATATGCGCAATTTCATGACGATCTCGAATCCGACGCGAGAAGGCGTGGGCTTTCCCTTCGGTTTTGGCCGGAAACGCAAGGCCAGGAACCGTGGCTTCCCGGCCTTGCCGTGCTTTTGGCCGAATCAAGACCCGGATGCCTTGTGATCAGCGCATTCCACACCCATCCGGCGGAATGCAAGATCGTGCGGATCCAGTCGATTATCGAGGAACCCCAATCCGCGGCCCCATGGGGCTTTCAACCAGGACATTAACGACCAGGGCCCCGAAGTTTCCCCCGGAGCCCCAAAATTCCGGATGCAACAGGCATCCTACTCCGACGCGGGTTGGTTCTTGCGCCCGCCAATATCCTTGCGGTAGTGCATTCCGACAAACCGGACTTTGCCCATGGCGTCATAGGCCCTCAGGCGGGCCTGGGCGAAATCATCACCCATGGCCGTCACCGCCAAAACCCGCCCACCGTCCGTGACGATCCTGTCCCCGTCCCGCCTTGTCCCCCCATGGAACACCATGACATCGTCGAGCCTGGCGACATCGGAAAGCCCATCAATCCGATCTCCCTTGGGGTAATTTCCCGGATATCCACGGGAGCAGGCGACAACCGCGACGGATGGACGGGAATCAAATTCGATTTTCCCCTCGAATTCCTCGAGCCTCTCGTCGACGCACGCCTCGAGCAGGTCGAGGAGGTCGGTTTTGAGGCGAAACAGCAGGGGTTGCGCCTCCGGATCTCCCAGGCGCACATTGAATTCCAGCACCCTGGGCCCCTGGTTGGTCATCATCAGCCCGGCATAAAGGACCCCCTTGAAGGAGCACTTTCTGCGCTTCATCTCATGGACGGTGGGCACGAGGATTTCACTATCAACGCGCTCAAGCATTTGGGGTGTCGCCATGTTGGCCGGGCAAAATGCGCCCATCCCGCCTGTATTGGGACCAAGGTCGTCATCAAAGACAGCCTTGTGGTCCTGGCAAACCGGAAGACGGACGATGGTTCGACCCGAGACAAGCGCCAAGACAGAAAGTTCATATCCCATCAGTCGCTTTTCAATCACGACGCGACGGCCCACTTCACGGCCAAATTCCTCGCGCACCATGATCCGCTCGACGGCATCAAGTGCTTCTTTTTTTGTGGAGCAGACCATGACGCCTTTGCCCGCGGCGAGACCATCCGCCTTGACCACAAGGGGATATTCCCGGGTCTCGATGAAATTGCGGGCGACATCGGGATGGTCGCAGATTTTGGCTTCGGAGGTGGGAACATTCGCGTCCCGCATGACCTCTTTGGAAAACGCTTTCGACCCCTCAAGCCTCGCCGCGTCCCTGGTCGGGCCAAAAGCCCTGATCCCCTCGTGGCGAAGGGCATCAACGATCCCGCCAGCCAGGGGATCCTCCGGACCAACAACAACCAACCCGATTGATTCCTTCTTCGCGAAGGAAATCACCCCGGCAAAGTCCATCGGATCGAGGTTCACATTGGCCAGCGCGGCCCTGGAACCGGGACCAGGCTGATCGGAGCCGCCATTCCCGGGAGCGACAAAGACCACATCCGCCCTTCGGGAACAGGAAAGTTTCCAGGCGAGGGCATGCTCGCGCCCACCCTTGCCCAACACCAAAATGCGCATTTAAGATCTCTCCAAAAACAAAAGGGAGGAGAGCCGAGCCCGCCCCCTCCTGGTTTTACTTTCGCCGCGGTTGACCTTTGCGGGAGGCCACCCCCAATAACGGTGAATAAAGTACGGTGAAAAAAGGACCGTGCATTTTTGGGGCGGTTTCCTTTTATGGTCCCGGGAAACACCACAGGACGCGCCAATATCCACGGCCCCCCATGCTGCCTTACGCCATCACGGCTTTGCACGCCTCTGGTCCAATCCTCTGGCAATAGTCGCCAAAGTTCTCGCCGGGAGCCCGCTGGGCCTTGAATTGCGCCAGAAGCGGCTTGAGGGTGTTGGCGATTTCGGTCCTTGGAACAAGATCCTTGCCCACAAAGTTGAGCCGATTACCCTTCTTTTGACCACCCACAAAAACGACATACTTGTCGCCCGAGCGGCCCACCAATCCGATTTCGGACTGATAGGGCCGAACACAGCCATTGGGACATCCGGTCATGCGGACGCCAAACTCCTCGTTTTCCAATCCGAGGTCGCGCATGACGACCTCGAGCTGGTCGATCAATGCCGGAAGGGCCCGCTCCGATTCACAAATGGCCAGCGAACAGGTGGGGATCGCGGGACAGGCAAGGCTCAACTTGCGCACGGGAAGACGCTGCTCGGGCAGGGCGACTCCGTGGCTGTTGAGAATATCGACGATGCGGCTGAGCGCCGACTCGGGGAGATTGCAAAATAGAATATCCTGCATGGGCGTGAGACGCACTTCGCACTGGAGATCGAGGACGATCTTGCGAATCGCGGCGCGCAGCCGAAACGCGCCATCATCCTTGACTCGGCCGTTTTCAACGCTCAGGCCATACCAGAATCTGCCATCCCCCTGGGCATTCCACCCAAGATGCAGGTCGATTCCCGAGACTTCCACCGCTTTGGGAAGAACCAAGGGAAAAGGAAGATACTTGGCCAACTCTTCGCGGAACTTGTCGACACCCCAATCCGCCACAAGATACTTGATCCGGGCCCGCTTGCGATCGCTACGGTTGCCGTTGTCCCGGTAAAGCTTGATCACCGCCTCACCGGCCGCGCAAACCTGGTCGCGGGTGATGAAGCACATCGCTTTCGAGATATGCGGGAAGGTGTTGGCGCGTCCATGGGTCATCCCCTGACCGCCTCCCACCAACACATTGTAACCCACATGCCTGCCATCCTCGACCACGGCAAGGAAACCAAGACATTGGGCGTGGATATCCACGCAATTGTCCCCTGCCAGGCCAAAGGCGGCCTTGAATTTGCGGGGCAGATAAACTTTTCCATAAATCGGATCTTCCGGCTCTTCAACACCGGTGGGCTGCTTCACGCCATCGACCCAGATCTCGTGATAGGCGGACGATTTGGGGGCCAGATGCATGGCAAGGGCATGGGCATCCTCCTGCATGGCTTTGCGGGCGGGGTTGGTGTGATCGGGAGCGGGACACGCCATCACATTGCGATTGACATCGCCGCAGGCCGAAAGCGTGCTCAAAAGACACGCATTCATCCCCGCGATCGTCTCGCGCAATCCCTCCATGACCACGCCATGGTATTGGATGCTTTGGCGACTGGTGAGTCGAAGGGTGTTCCCGGCATATTTGGTCGCCAGATCATCCAGAGCGATCCACTGCCCGGCGGTCAGGATGCCAGCGGGTATGCGGGCCCGGATCATGAACGAATAGGCTTTGCCACCAACACCCTCTGTGGACCGGCTTTTGCGGGCGTCACGATTTTCCTGCTGGTAGGTCCCATGGAACTTGAGAAGCTGCTTGTCCGCCTCCTCAAAGTGATCGCTTCCCGAGGCAAGGGTTTGAATGATTGTCCCACGAAGCCCGTTGCTTGCCGCCTTGAAGCCCTCGACTGGGGAGGGAGCGGGTTGATTGCCTTCCGCCTGACTCATCTGATTTTTTCCATTAACTGGGAACCAGGCCTCGATTTGGGTGTATTCTGCCCAAATGCCAAACGGCCGGATCGAACTCCTATTGTATGAACCGTGGCCCAGCCAAAGGGGTTCAAATCGTGCAAAGATTGGGCAAAGATTGGAGCTTGGGGACCGCACAATCGGGCCAAGGGAAAACCCCTTCCGAAAATCCACCCAACCCTATAAATCACATATAGTTAAATCAAAACCAAAACGATTCCACCCATAATTCCTGGAAGATTTTCCCCATTTTTTGTTTGACCCGGCTTTTCCCCACGGGGTACAAGGATCGTGCCTCTTTGTTCCGGCCCCGGCGAGGGATATTTCCTCGACGGGGTTTTTTTTGCGCTTATCCGACCACAAACTCCCAATACCACCTTCATTTGTTGCTAAAATACCTTGGTTAAACCGGAACCATTCCGGATATTGCCGAATTTAAAGATTTTTTGAGGATTGACATGGAACGGACACTGGTGCTGCTCAAACCCGACGCTGTGCAAAGGCGCCTTGCGGGATCCATCCTGACCCGCTTCGAGCAGAAGGGGCTCAAAATTGTTGGCTTGAAGCTGGTCCATGCCAGCCCGGAGCTGGCCGCCAAGCACTACGATGTGCACAAGGAACGCCCCTTCTTCGGAAGCCTGGTCAGCTTCCTTACCGGTGGCCCCACCGTTGCCCTCGCCCTTGAAGGCCGCGAAGCGGTCGCCACCGTGCGCGGCATGATTGGCGCCACCGACGGCACCAAGGCTGCACCCGGCACCATCCGTGGCGATCATGGCCTTAGCATCCAGAACAACCTGATCCACGGTTCCGACAGCGTCGACAATGCCAAGACCGAATTGGCCCTCTGGTTTGGCGCCAACGAATTGGTCAACTGGGCCCCGGTCGATCAGACCTGGATTGGTTAATCGACCAAAGAAACATTGGGGGCCTTCCGGTTGAACCAAATCCCAGTGCCCCCAAAAACGAAACCTTCCCACTGAGCCCCGGCGAAAGCTGTGGGCTCTTTTTTCGGGATCCGCCCCCAAATAAGTCCAACCCAGGGATTACCACCGCCATGGCCGATCTTTTTGGAAACCCCGACCTCCCTGACGAAAAAGTCCTCAAAAGGGCCCGGCACCTCCAGGCGGAACTCGAACGCCACAACGAGCTCTATTACACCAAAGCCAGGCCCGAAATATCCGACAGGGATTTTGATCGCCTGATGGCGGAATTGACCGATCTGGAAAATCGCTTTCCCGATTTGCGCTCCCCGGACAGTCCCACCCAAAGGGTGGGCGGACGCCCCGTCGAAGGTTTCAGTCAGGTCGCCCACCGCGTGCCCATGCTTTCGATTGACAACAGCTATGACGAACAAATGGTGCGCGATTTCGATGCCCGCGTTCGCAAACTCCTTCCCGGGCAAAAAATCCGCTATGTTGTCGAGCCCAAAATTGATGGCGTGGCCATGTCCGCCACCTATGAAAACGGTCTCCTGGTGCTCGGCGCCACAAGGGGTGACGGCGAAAAAGGGGACGACATCACCACAAACCTCAAAACCGTCCGGGGAATCCCCCTTCGCCTGAAAGGAACCGGCATCCCTGCTTTGGTGGAAGTCCGGGGCGAAGTCTACATGGAGCGAACCGACTTCGACGCCATCAACGCCGCCCGGGCCGAAAAAGGGGAAGAGGTCTATGCCAACCCCCGCAATTTCACCGCCGGTTCTCTTAAATTGCTCGATTCGAAAATCTGCGCCGCCAGAAAACTCCGTTTCTATGCCCATGGCGTTGGAGCCTTCGATGGCGCCTCCCCCAAAACCCACCATGAACTCCTCCAGGCGTTTTCCTCCTGGGGCATTCCGGTGAATGAGCACATTCGTGTGCATGACTCAATCGACGGGGTGCTTGGGGAGATCGCCCGTTGGGACAAACTCCGGACCGAGCTCACTTACGAAACCGATGGCGTGGTGGTGAAAGTCGATAACCTTGCCCAGCGCGAGGCAATGGGAAGCACGACCAAGGCTCCCCGCTGGGTCATCGCGTACAAGTTTGCAGCAGAACAGGCGACAACCCGGCTGGTAGCCATCGACCTTCAGGTGGGCAAAACGGGAACGCTAACACCCGTAGCCCGGCTGGAGCCAGTTCGTCTCGCGGGAACGACGGTTTGCAACGCCTCGCTGCACAACGCGGATTTCATCTCCACCAAGGACATCCGCATCGGAGACATGGTGGTTGTGGAAAAAGCGGGAGAGATCATCCCCTATGTCATTCGCTCCGAACCGGGCAAACGAGATGGCTCCGAGACGCCTTTCGTTTTCCCGTCCGAATGCCCGGTGTGTGGCGCACAGGTGACCCGGGACGCGGCGGGCGCGTTTTATCGCTGCACCGGAACCGAATGCACCGCCAAGCTCAAACGGCGCCTCCGTTCCTTTGCCATGCGCAATGCCATGGATATCGAAGGGCTTGGGGCCGAAACGGTCGAACTCCTTGTGGACCAGGGGCTTGTCAAATCCATTCCTGATCTTTTTACTTTGACAACGGAAATGGTCGAGCCGCTACCCCGCATGGGTAAAAAATCGGCAACCAGCCTGATCGAAGGAATCGAACAGAGCAAATCCCGGGGACTTGGCAGACTTTTGGGCGGATTGGGAGTCCGCCACATAGGTGAAACCATCGCGGATGATTTGGCCCGTCGGGTCGGCAACATGGACAAGTTGCTTACGCTCAGCGAAGACGAGATTGCCAACTTTCCCGGGATGGGCCCCGAACGGGCACAAAGCCTTTTCGAGTGGCTACATAGCCCCGAAGGGCAAAAGTGCATTTCGCGGCTCGCCGAACTCAAAGTTTCGATGGAGGCTGCAGCCTCGGGAAAACCCGCGGGCAGCGTGGACCTTACAGGCAAAACCTTTGTTCTCACCGGAACCCTGGATGGCCTCGACCGGGAAGACGCCGAACGAATGATCCGCGAACGGGGAGGAAAAGCGACCGGTTCGGTCTCCAAAAAAACTACTTATGTCGTCGCGGGCGAAGCGGCAGGCAGCAAACTCGAAAAGGCCAGGGAACTGGGGATCCCCGTCCTGGACAAGGATGGGTTTTTGGAACTCCTCGGAATCCCTTAAGGGCAACTTTTGGAATTCGGTTTTTTGTTGGGCCGAACCCCAAACAACGGAGGCCCACCTTGACCTACAGGCCCCGACGATGAAACCCCGTCAAAAAGACATGATCTTTCAAAGCGGCCATGACAACCTGCTGGACCCTTGTCCTTCTGGTCGCATCCTCCGCTTCAAGCGCGCGAGCCACTTCCACGGTGTGGTGCCTCACCCGGCTGGAACCTTTCCCCGAGTTCGCATTGGGAAG
>CAWUOD010000039.1:0-12152 GCA_963923115.1 uncultured Singulisphaera sp. | reverse complement strand
GGGAACCGAGCCCACGAAACTTCCGGGCACAGGCGCATCCGGTCTGTCCGGAGGTGCGGCCCCTTTGCCTGGATTTTCCAACTAGGGGATCCCCGGGGGCGCTTTTGGCTGACAACCCGTCCCTGTCTTTTGTTGTTGAAAAATCCAGGTCCCCATCAAGGTTGTGCTGGAGGAGCCGTGCACGCGTTTGAATTTTTGGAAACGGGTTTGACAGGGGAGCCGGGGCCGATTTACGCGTTGGCGGGTGATGATTCCTTTCTCAAGCGCGAATGTCTTTTGCGGATCAAATCCTTTGTGATCGCCGACCAGGACCCATCGCTTGCCCTGTCCGTGTTTGATCGTCCCGAAACGCCATTCGCCGAGGTGCGGGACGAATTGGATATGCCGCCTTTCTCCGGGGGGAAGCGGCTTGTGATTCTGGAAAACGCGGATCCTTTCATCAGTCAGCACCGGGCGCTTGTGGAAGGGATGGTGGCCAAGCCGTCGAGGGTGGGGGTTTTGTTGATCACCGCGAAAACCATCGCCTCCAATACCAATCTTTACAAGCTGTTGAACAAAAAGGAAATGATCATCGATTGCAAGGCCCCCAAACCCGCCGCTGTTCCGGGTTGGTGCGTCAGATGGATGAAGTCGGCATATGGGCGGACACTCCCCCCCGACACGGCTGAATATCTCGTGGAGTCGGCGGGAACGGAATTGGGCATTTTAAATCAGGAATTATCCAAATTGGCCGCCGGGGTCCCATCGGGAACGCCGCTTGCGATCGAAACGGTCCGGCCATTGATCAATCGTTCCAGGGTTGATCAAATCTGGGGTATATTCTCGCTGATGTCCAAGGGCCAGGTCGGGCGCGCCATCACGATGCTTCATGAAATTCTCGATCAGGAGAACGAGCCCTACAAATGCCTTGGGGCGTTTTCATTCCAGTTTCGCAAGCTGGCAAAACTGGCCAGGCTCCTTTCCGGGGGTATCCCCCAGGATCAGGCCATGCAGGCCGCCGGAATACTTCCTTTTGTCCGAAATGAGGCGATGGCGCAGCTCAAAAGTCTCGGTGGTTCCCGCATAAAAAAGATCCTGACATGGCTTATTGAGGCGGATCGGGGGCTCAAGGGGGGATCGGCCCTGCCCGAGCGGACCCAGCTTGAGAGGCTCATTCTGAAACTGGCCTCCGCCCCGGCGGCATCGCCTTCGTTTTCTCCGGCTCCCGCCGGGGGAGTGCGTCGATGAGTTCCCCGATTGTTCCTTCCGATTCCCGTCCCATCATCGCGTTTACCCCGGGGGATCCCGCCGGGATTGGCCCGGAGATCCTTGTCGCGGGGTGGGCGGAGCTTTGCAGGACTTGTCGTCCGCTGGTCGTGGCGGGTACCCAGGTCATATCCCGGGCTGTTTCGGTCCGGGATCCGATCGCCTTCCGGACCGTCAACGATCCCGCCGAGGCTCTTGGCCATCCCAATCAAATGGATATTCTCGAAGGGACCAAGGTGGATTTGGCGGGTCTTTCATGGGGTAAAATAGATCCCCGTGGCGGGGCCGTGGCCCGCGATTGCCTACACAAGGCGATTGATCTTGCCCTGGCCCGCTCGGTTGGTGCCATCGTCACGGGGCCCCTTCACAAGGAGAGCCTGCGACTTGCCGGGGAAACTCACCCGGGCCACACGGAAATTCTCGCCGAGCGCTGTGGTGTGTCGGACCATGCGATGGTTCTTGCCACGAGCGAGGTGGCTGTTCTTCATGCAACGCTTCACATGGCGCTTCGGGATATTTTTTCCCGGCTGACACCGGAGCATTTGGTTTCCCAGGCCGCGCTTCTCAGCGGGCTTTTGGAACGGCTTGGCAAAGGAAAACCAAGGATCGCTTTGCCAGGGCTCAATCCGCACGCAGGTGATGGGGGACTATTTGGAAACGAAGAGTCAACGATTCTGGCAGAAGCGGTGAAAATGGCCCGGGACAAGGGGATCGATCTGACCGGGCCAATCTCCCCGGACAATGTTTTTATCAGGGCGTTTGATGGCGAATTTGACGGCATCCTCGCGCTTTACCACGACCAGGGGCATATTCCACTCAAACTGGTTGGCCGACGGAGGTGTGTCAACATCACCGCAGGGCTTCCCATCGTCCGCACAAGCGTCGCCCACGGGACCGCATTTGACATCGCCGGGAAGGGAATCGCAAAACCTGACAGCCTTTTTGAGGCGACGGCGTGGGCCGTTCGACTGGCCCGGAATCCGGTTTGAGGAGTCCCGTATTTCGCTTTTCCGCCGATCAAACATCCCGACGGGAAAAATACATCATGCCAAACAGGCTTGTCACTGCGCAGATGACGAAGCTAAAAAGTGTGATTTCCCCAAGATTGGTGAGGCTGTAATGTCCTTTGATGACATAAGGGATCCGGTTCCAAACCAGATTGAGTTGGGGAACAATCCCGGGCACCAGGCTTAGGACGGCCCCACCGCCATACACAGACAGCCAAAGCGCCATGATCCCTACAAGGGTGTTGTTGAGTATGGAGCTAACCATAACCCCAATCGAGACCAGCGCCGCGAGCAGCATCCCCACCTCCCAGGTCGCCACCAGGCACCCTTTGAGATCGAGATCCTCCCTGAGGAAAAATTGCCCAAGAACCGTCGCGAGAAGACTGATCAGGAAGAAGCCGCAAAGGACCGCTCCCAATCGGGCATGGAATTTTCCGAGATAATATTGCCGGCGACTGATACCCCGCGAAAGGATGCTATCGGCGAGCGTTCCCCGTTCGGAGGAGATCGCCCCCGCGGCAAGAATCACCACAAGCCCAACCGAGCCCATCAATATCCAGCGGACAAGCTGGGTAAGAAAAACCGAGGCCTCCTGGACAAGGCCGGCCTCCTTGTGGGCGCCAAGACGATAGACAAGCCAACAGGCGGTCGCCAAAAGCCCCACGGCAACCCAGGTCCGCCATACCCAGCCCCGGATCACCTGGAAGAAATCCGCCTGGAGGACGGCCCAATAAGGAAGCCATCGGTTGATTACAACCTCAACGGCGCGGGATTCGGCCATGGTTTCCTTCCTCCTTGGAGCCATTAGAAATCCCTTTTGTATTTCTCACAACGGCTCCCTGTCCTCACCGGGAAACGGGCCTATGACATTTCCGCTTCGGGTTGTTAGGCCGCCAGTTTGATTGGTTGTTTGTATATCCTGGAGAACCCGGCCGATTCATCCTTTTCCACCAGGTCCAGAAAAGCCTGTTCGGTCTGTTGGCCGACACTTCGCACGCCCACCAGTGTCACTTTGCAATCGTTGAGGGCCATCATCACGGTGGCGATACCGTTGGCGGCGTTGGCCTCCTCGTTGAAATGAAGGGTCAGTTTGCGGTGCTGAAGGTCCGCCGACTTGACCTCGGTCATTCCGCGAACCATTGTCAAAAGTTTTGTGATCGCGCGCTGATCGCCTTCAAGATCCACCTCGAAGTGGTTTCGTCGCATTTTGCCTTTGAGGTCCTGGAGGGAGCCACAGTAAATCAGTTGGCCCCGGCTGAGAACGGCGGCGTGGTTGCAAACCTCGTCGATGTCTCCAAGGTTGTGGCTTGAGACGATAAGGCTTTTGGCCTGGCCGAGGCCTTTCATCAGCTCGAGCATGCTCCGTCGGGCTTCCGGATCGAGCCCGTGTGTTGGTTCGTCCCAGATCAGGAGCTCGGGCTCATTGATCAGGCTTGTGGCCACGGCGAGGCGGGCGCTCATGCCGTTGGAAAAGCCTTCGATCGAATCGCCTGAAGCACCCAGGAGTCCGACAGCCCGAATAAGTGAGGCCAGACGGGGCTTGCGGACATCCCTGGGTAGTCCAAAAAGCCGGGCCATGTAATCCAGATAGGTGATTGGTGTCATACCCTTGGGGAATTGGGGATTGGTCGGGATGTACCCAATTTTGCGCCGGAGATCGGCGGAGTTGGGTGTCATCACTTCGCCAAACAACTTGGCCCATCCCGCCGTGGGTCGATGGAGGCCCACAACCAACCGCAAAAGAGTGGTTTTGCCGGCGCCATTTGCCCCGAGCAAGCCCAAAACCGTTCCCGGTTCAAGCTGGAGTGTCACATCATTAAGGGCGATCTGGCGATTCTGGTAAATCTTCGTGAGTTGATTGGTTTCCAGAACCAGATCGGCCGTTTTTTCGGCCACCATTGCCTCCGGGGCGGTGCGGGGAAAAGTTCAGGGTTTGGCGAGGAACCTCTCCAACCCAAAATTCATGGGAGGCGGTCCCCCGCTTGGGATTCCACCCAAGACTCCCCCCAGCGTATACTTTCGGCTTATCTTGGCCGGTTCCCTAATCGAGGTGGCCCATGCAACGGATTGCAGTGCTAAATCAGAAGGGTGGTGTTGGTAAAACCACTACTTCCGTTAATGTCGCCGTCGGATTATCCCGCCTGGGTCATAAAGTTTGCCTGGCTGACCTAGACCCCCAAGCCCACGCCACCACCCATTTGGGGGTGGCCATGCAGCCCAATCTCCCAACTCTTTACCATGCTTTGGTGGGTGGTCGGCCCCTTTCGAGTCTTTTGCAAAAACAATCGGACCACCTGTACATTCTTCCCGCCGACTTGAATCTTGCGGCAGCCGAGGTGGAACTTGCCGGGGTGGTTGGCAGGGAGCTGATTCTGAAGGATCAACTTGAGCTACTCCGGACACCTGAGGGGGATTTGTTCGACTGGGTCATCATGGATTGTGGGCCCAGTTTGGGAATTCTTACCCTGAATGCCCTGTCAGCCGCGCGGGATGTGATTATTCCCTTGCAGCCGCATTTTCTGGCACTCCATGGAATGGGGAAATTATTGGAGACCACAAGTCTTGTCAGCAAAAGGCTCAATCCCGGACTCCGGGTATTGGGAATTCTGCTTTCCATGTACGAAGCCAACACCAAGCTGGCCCAGGAGGTCACCGGGGACCTTGTTGGTTACTTTGAGAAGGCGCGGGGGTCGAAACTGCCCTGGGCCGATGCGCGGGTGTTTCAGTCCAAAATTCGCCGAAATATCAAACTTGCCGAAGCGCCGGGCTTTGGGCAATCGATTTTTGAATATGAAGCCAACAGCAACGGAGCGGAGGACTATGGAAACCTCTGCCAAGAGATTGTCCGCATGGTTCAGGTTCGGGATTTCCCGGAAATGACCGACAAACCCGAACGGGGGGCCGTGGTTCATCCAAGCCATGATCTGGCTCCGCCCTCGGGTTTGTCGCATGGTTCCGCAATGGACCCGGCGAGCCACGCGGAAGCCCTTCACTCCCCCGCTTTCGCCAACGAGCAAGAATCATGGCAGAATCCCTGATCAAAGTCTCCATCGCGGTTCCGCAGGACATTGTCCCCATCAGCAAACCCTACTTCAAGCACCTGGTTCAGGCGGTTCTTGGGGAAGAGGGGGTGAAAAGGGCATCAATCAGTCTTGCGTATGTTGATGACCCCACCATTCACAGGCTCAACAACCAGTTTCTGGAACATGACGAACCGACGGATGTTCTGTCGTTCCCCATGGGTAAAGGGAAATCGGGAATGGAGGGCGAGTTGGTGATCGGTGTCGAGGTGGCCCGGCGTGTTGCACGCGAGGAAGGCCACGACGAGCAAGCCGAGCTGGCGCTTTACACCATTCACGGTTTGCTGCACCTCGTCGGTTACGACGACAAATCATTCACGAAAGCGATCAAAATGCGCGAAGCGGAAAGGCATCACCTCAAGGCGCTGGGGCTTCCCGATATTGCCCCGCGCCTTCGAAAGAAAAAATAAGGATCAAAGCTATTCCATTGGCGCCGCGGGTTATTTCCCAAGGACCTTGAGCACGGACTCAAGGTCTTTTTCATTAAGTACCTTGTAGCCTTTCGAGAAAATCACTTTCGCGCCATCCGCGATGACAAGCGTTGCGATATCATCGGGATTGATGGCCCACCCTTCTGGATTCGGATTGTCGGCGACAAAAGCGCTCCAGGTTGTCTGGCCCAATTGCAGCGATTTCTGGATCAGCGGGAGGCGTTTTTGCGCGGGTTCGAGTTCCTTGGCCTGCCATACCACCACGATATCCGTGAATTCCTTGCGTTTAACCAGGTCCTGATCGAGACCCCGGAGGAACCTGGCCGCCGGGCGATCAAACCGGTCGCCTGGAAGAAACAGATAGACGGTCTTTCGTTCGGGACGATCCTTTGAGAGGTCTTTCTCCTCGGAGGATTCCTCCTTGATGACATGGACCTTGAGGGGCGGCAGGTTGGCCCCTTTGGCGATCTGCGCTGGGGATTGTGTCAAAAGCGCGGACAGGATGGCAAAGGTGAACATCAAATCAGACTCCCGAATCAAAAATCAGAATCCTCTGGAATGGTACAGGTCGGGCCTGGGAGTGTCAGAAAATTTGGACAATCCATGCTTGAGATGACAAAACCCGTCAATCTGCCTTTTGGACTCTGAAACCCCATGGGTATCGGAGATTTGATTTCGGGGAATGTATTCTTTCCGGGTTGATGTTTGCCAACAATAACCCGGTCCATCAAATTTTTGATTTAGGATTCGGGTCAATTTGGCCCGGGGCACCCAAACCCTAATCCGCCCATCTTTTGGAAACATTGCCATAGGCTTCGATGCGGCGGTCTCGCAAAAACGGCCAATTGCGACGGGTGTATTCGATCTGCGAAAGGTCGCAATCGACCACATGGACCTCGGTTTGAGAAGTGGAGGCGCGAGCAAGCACCCTTGCGTAGGGGTCGCTGACGAATGAGTTCCCCCAGAATTCAAGACCGGTCTTGCCCGTGCCTGAAGTGTCGCCTTCGTGGCCGGTGCGATTGACCGAGGCCACAAAAACTCCATTGGCCAGCGCGTGGGCCCGTTGCGCAAGCTCCCATGCTTCGCGCTGGGATTCGCCAAACTCGGCTTTTTCGGAGGGATGCCATCCTATGGCGGTGGGGTACACAAGGATCTGGGCGCCCGTGAGAGCGGTTGCCCTGGCAGCCTCGGGGTACCACTGATCCCAACAGATCAGCACCCCCACCTTGCCAACGGATGTGTCGAACGATTTGAAACCGAGGTCGCCCGGGGTGAAATAATACTTTTCGTAGAAAAGAGGGTCGTGTGGAATGTGCATTTTCCGGTAGATGCCCAGACTTGATCCATCCTTTTCCAGGACGACCGCCGTGTTGTGGTAAAGTCCTGGCGCCCGCTTTTCAAAAAGCGAAGCAACCAAAACAATGCCCAGTTTTTTGGCAAGGACCGAAAGTTTTTGGCTGGTGGGCCCGGGGATGGGCTCTGCCAGGTCGAAAAGAGCAGGGTCTTCTTTCTGACAAAAATAAGGTGTCAGAAACAGCTCGGGAAGGACGACCAGGTTGGCCCCAAGGGAGGCCGCTTCGGCGATTCGCGCCTCCGCCTCGGCCAGGTTTTTGGCCGCATCCTCGCCCATCCTCATCTGAATCAGGCCCACGCGAATCACGCTCACCGTTACAATCCCCCAGCCATTTTCGGTAAAGAAGTCCGCCAATTCGGGAGTTACGAATTCGGGAACCTGCCTGGAAGCCCCCGAATGCCATTTTGGGCTTCTAAATTCAAGCCCCAAGCCCCGACTTCGCTATGATACGCAAAAGGCAATCACATTACCTTCCAACCCCCTTCCCACGAATCAAAGGCTGGTTTTTCCGGAATGTCGCAGGGTGATCTGACAGAACAAATGGATGCCCATCTGCGGGCCTGGCAGGACTCCGGCGTGGAGTGGCTGCCGCAGGCCGGTGGCCCATTGATTTTGCCCACCATCGCAAACCATGCATCGGACGCCGGGATTCGCGGGGCAACATCATTGGGCGCCAGCTTTCAAAATGCCGGAAACACCCCCCAGAGCGGGGCGGGAATGGCTTCGGGGCTTTCCTCCCACGATCCCGGAAATACGCCTTTTTCCGGCTCTTCCCCGCAAAGCAGTATTTCCCTGCCGGGGCCAGGGGCGCTTTTCCCCCAGGAGCAGATGGTCTCACCTCCCCCAAGGAGCGTGGAGGGGCCGCCTATTTGGGAGCTTCCCATGCTGGAGGACTACCAGAGGGAGAAGGCGCTCAAGGATCTGGCCTACAAGGTTTCCCAGTGCAAAAAGTGTCCCGACCTGGTGCGAACCCGTACCCGAACCGTTTTTGGAACCGGGCCCATAAGTCCTGAGCTTTGTGTGATAGGCGAAGCGCCCGGTTTCAACGAGGACCAGCAGGGTGAGCCTTTTGTCGGGCCCGCGGGCGAATTGCTTACCCGAATGTTGGCGGCCTGCGGATTCAGTCGACAAGAGATCTACATTTGCAATATCCTTAGGTGCCGACCTCCGGAAAACCGCCCACCCTTGCCGGATGAGGCGGCGAATTGTCGTCCTTTTCTTGTTCAAACGATGGAACTTGTCCGGCCCAAACACATTTGCCTTATGGGGGGATCCGCGACCAAATATCTGCTTCAGCGAGATGAATTCATAGGCCAATTGCGGGGCAGGGAGCTTAGCTGGCGGGGTATTCCCGTAACGGCGACTTATCACCCCTCGTATTTGCTAAGGACGCCCGCGAAAAAACAGGATGCCTGGACCGACCTCCAGCAAATGATTCAGCGCATGGGAAGAAGTTTGCCCGGAAAGCAGGGGTGAGTGGTTTGGGTGGCCTATTTGGCGTCCGCCGGGCCTGTCAGAAGTTCCTGGATTTTGGCGTTGACCTGTTTGAGGGTGACCGGGCGAACCAATACCGCGCCATGGGAGGTCAAAGCGATATCTTTTTGCATGGGAGCCTGATCCTCGTTGAGAATCAGGACGCCTGCGAAGTGGGTGTGGGTCAGGTTGGCATCGCGCAGCACCAGTTCGAAACCCCTGATGCCCTCGATTCCGGTGCTTCCGGCATCCACGATAATACATTCAAAAGGCTGATTCCGAAACCGATCCAGGGCACGCTGCGGATCCGCGGCAATGAGGACCTTATAGCCGAGTTCGCGGAATTTTTGCCGCAATGCGTCCTGTAGTCGCATATCCGATTCCACGATGAAAATCGTAAGAACCGTCGGGGCTTTCGGTCCCGCTCCCGGAGCGTTGGCGCTTTCCCCCGCTTCGAGGTCGCGCCTTGCCCCGCGAATCGCATCCAGCAACTGGTTCGGATTTTGGAACCTCGATTCGGGATTAAGAGACAACATCTTATTCACCAACCCAATCGTGGAGGCTGGGGCATCCACATCCTGGCGGCTTAGTGGCTGGACATTGTCAAATCGCTGCTTGAGCATCCGGGCCCGGCGGTCCCGGGACATTTCGATCGGCGATTTCCCCGTAATCATTTCGTAAAAGACAACGCCAAGGAAAAAGATGTCGCTACGAACATCACCGGCTTTGGCCCCGGTGGCCCTCTCCAATCCGGCATAATCGACCGTCCGGTCCACCTTGTCCCCATCATCCTTGCCTGTTGAGGCGTCAAAATATTTCGCCAATCCAAAGTCCACCAATTTGGCGGACCCATTGGCCGAGACCAGGATGTTTGTGAGTTTGATGTCGCGGTGGGTGTAGCCTCTTGAGTTGGCGAACTGAAGTCCCAGGACCATGTCCTCCATCAGCCGAAGGCCTTCCGCGGGGGTGAATTTGCCCCGGATTTTGATCAGTTCACGAAGGTTGTCGCCTTCCACAAACTCCATCACGATGTAATATTGGCCGGTCACGGAGTCCTGGTTGACCCCCAGAACTTCAACGATGTTGGGGTGGCGCAGTTTCAGTCCCACCTGGCCTTCACGCATGAACAGGTCGATTTTTTGCTTGTCCTCGCTCATGGCGTGGCGGCGTCTTAGGACCTTGATGGCGACAATGCGTCCTGTTCGGGGATCAACCGCCCGATAAACCCGTCCGAAGCTTCCCGAGGAAATTTTGTAGAGGATGGTGTAGCCGCCGAGTTGAAATCCATCGATTTCGCCTTTGCGAAGTCGTTCCAATTGCCAGGCGGTAAGAATTCTCTCCCTTTCCAGATAACGATTAAGGGATTCCAGATCGGGATTTTCCCCCAGTCGCTCCTTGACCTCCGCAATTTGAACCTCGGTCATGAGGTTATTAATGAGTGCCAGGGAGAAAACAGCTTTGGCATCCAAAACTTCCACGAGCGTAACTCCCCAAAATACTTTGGTGCGGGATTCGTTCCCCAAATCACCCCGTCAAACCACCCACAGTAGCTATTTTTGCGCCTGTTACCATAATATAGCCCCTAATGAAACGCCAAAACCCCACCTTTGTTACCAAAGCGGGCTATTTAGGTCCTTCGGTGTCTCAAGAGGTTGTCAAAACCCGCATAAGCCAACTTTTCCCTTTCTGACTTTGGGGTTTGAGCTTGCCTTGGAAATATTCCCCGGCTATAGCGGCGCATCGGGTCTCATTGCCCGCAAGTTGGGGACAATTCATGCGTGGAAGTTCCGCAAATCCGTCAAAACCGCATAAATCGGGTCTAAAACCCGGTTGGATGGCGGCTGTTGCGGCCGGTTTCTGCCTGATGAACGGGGGTTGCGCCCTTACCTGGGACGAAGTGACCAGCCGGGAATTTCGGGTTAAAAACCTGTTCAAAAAAGCCGATCCTCCGATGGTTGTGCTTGAAAATTCCACCGATGGGGACAAAAGGGCCAAGGCTTTGGCTGCCCTCAAGGAACCGTTCGCCAATGGCGGCACACCAGATGAACAAAACAAGGTACTGGAAGTCCTCGGCAACGCGGCGATGACCGATCAAAAGGCCCTTGCCCGGCTCAGGGCCATCGAAACCCTGGGAAATTTCAAGGATGAGCGGGCTGTCGAGGCGTTGAAGGAGGCTTATTACCGCGCCGGCACCTTCAGTCCGGAAATCGCCACCAATATCAAGTGCCAATCGATGACCGCTTTGGCGAAACATGGCGATGTCCGGGGACTCGACCTGATTGTCAAGGTTCTTCGGGAACCCGCGACGGTCGGTTCCGAATTGGAAAAACAGAACAAGATGGATGAAAAGATTGTGGCGGCCAGGGCCCTTGGTTCTTTCTCCCAATCCCAGTCTACTGAAACGCTACTTAATGTGCTTAAAGTGGAAACCGATGTCGCGCTGCGAAACGCCTCGCGGGAATCACTCGAAAAGATCACGGGCAAGGAGCTCCCGACGGATTATGCCGCCTGGGAGGAGGTCCTGCACGATTCGAACGCTTTCAAAAAAGCGCCAAACAAGAATTTTATTTCCGATATTGGCCGAAAGGTTGGCCTTTCCCGCTAGGATCGGCCTTTCCAGCCAGGATTGGCCTTTCCAGCCATGGTTGGTCTTTGCCGTCAGGGTTGGCCAAACCCGCAATGGGAAAAAGTCCTCCCGGATCAAAAAAAGCCCAATTTCCAAATCCCCAAAAGGGCAGGAAATTGGGCTTTCTGTTTTTTGGGGTCGCCTATTCCGCGAGGCGGAAATATCCCATTTCCTTTCGGAGTTCCGCGGAGAGTTTGTCCAAATCCACCGCGGCGGAAGCAAGAGTGGACGCCGAAGTTTTCGATTCCCTTGTCGCGGTGCTCACATCCTGGACGCGACGGCTGACATCCTGAACCGTTTGGGAAACCTCGGTGTTGTTGCGTGAAACCTCGGTCGCACCAGAGGCGGCTTCCGCGGCATTTCGGGAGAGTTCGGCCATACCTTTGCTTACTTCGGCAATGGAGCGGGCGATCTCACCCGCGCCGTCCGAAGCGCGGTTGACGCTTTCAAGGACCTTTGCCGCGGTTTCGGTTTGACGGGTCACCGACGATGAGATTCGGGTTGCAGCCTCGTCCACCTCCCGGAAGAGGCTCGCGACCGATTGGATCACCTCCACGGTTTGACGCGTTTGGTCCTGGACTTCCTGGATCATGCGGGCGATGTCCTCGGCGGAACGACCCGATTGATTTGCCAATTCCTTGATTTCGCCCGCGACCACGGCAAAGCCCTTGCCCGCGTCTCCTGCCGCGGTTGCCTCGATCGTGGCGTTCAGCGCCAGAAGGTTGGTTTGCAGGGCGATGGTTTTGATTGTGTCGGTGACTTTGGTGATATCCGAGGCCGCACGGGAAAGGCCATGAATGCTCGTGGAGGCTTCGCGGGAAAGGCGGTGCGCTTCGGAGCTCTTCTGGGATCCCTGGCTCGCGTCCCTGGCCACTTCCGTGAGGGCCCGATTGATTTCCGCCACGGAGGTGCTTGCTTCCTGGACACCCCGTGATG
>CAWUOD010000038.1:0-12186 GCA_963923115.1 uncultured Singulisphaera sp. | reverse complement strand
TTCCATGGTCCTCAAAAGCAAGGGTTTTGAGGCTTATTGCGTATTGGCTTCTGAGGCTGGTTCGGGCCCTTGTTCGGATTCGGCATGTTTAAGGAATCGCTCGATACCGTATCCCAAGGCACCGCCCAAACCCAAACAAAGGAGGGGAATCAGATCGAAGGAAAAGATCACAAGGACCGAAATGATTGCAAAAAGGAAAGTCAACGCCCCGGCCGTGAAAAGGATCAGGTCCCTGGTTGCGATTCCCATTTTGGACAACCATGACTGGACCGAGGCCAGGAGTTTATCAGCGCCTGACAGGGATTCGTCCTGGTCCTCTGCTGTTTCGTCCACCAAGGTGGATTTTCGGGTCGGGGCACCCACCGCGGCGACAACAACATCCTCGGCCTCGGTCTGCGAGGTGTGTTCCTCCGCGACCAGCACCACGCGGAGTTGCTTGCCCGCGGCCGCCAGGCTGGAGGGACGGGACGCCTCGTCGGATGTCACCAGCGAATCGACGAATTCCGCGATCATGTCCGGTGTCTCGGGCACGAGCGAGGCGACCGGAGCGGGGCTGGAGCCGGGTTTTTGCAGGGTTAATAATTCGTAAAAAGATCTGCCAAGGCGCAAAATCGTTTCTGCCTCGCCCGACGCCGCGGAGCCCGGGAGACCCAGCAATTTGGGATCAATCAGGGCGTCCACTATCGTGACGGTTTTGTTGGAGGCGCCCGGCTTTCCGGTTTGCACCAGCACAAACGAATCAAGGCTTGTTTGACCGGGATACAAACCCGATTCCCGGAGGTGGGCGCAAGCCTGAAAAACAAGTGAAAAAAGCTTCGCCACCTGGATTGGTTTTGGCCGGGCATGACGCTTGACAAGGGATTGAAGCGATTCGCCTTGGGCGAATTCCCTTGCCAGGCAATATTTCCCCTTGTGTTCGAGAAGTCCCAGGACACGGGTCACCTGGGGATTTTGAAACGCCGAAGCCGCGGTGACCTTTTCCTTGAGGGCCTGAAGTTTGACCGGGTCGGATCCGATGGATTGGGAGACCGGTTCGAGGTAGACTGGGCGGTGAAGGTTGTCCTCCGCGATCAGCCACCCCTCAAGGGGCCCGGTTTCCACAGCGTCCTTGATGCGGTAGTTGCCAAATAACAGTTCTTCCGGTTTGCCGGCGAGAATCTTTTTTCCCTGATAGGCCGTGAGGTTCTGATTGACGACGAGCCAGCGGGCCAGCGATATCGGATCGTCCGCTTTCTCCCTGCCTGGCTTTGCCCAGCGGGCCTTGAGGCGCTCAACTTCGGCCGCCCCAAGAATTTGATGCTTGGCGATGGATTCAAAAAAACCAGACACCGTGGTCGACATGGCAAATCTCCAACGACTATGGGGATTAGGTTAGACTTTGCGTCGGGAAATCCACCTTTCTTTGGGAGTTTTTCAAGGATTTTCTTGTATCTGAAGGGCTCTGGTCCTATCCAACTCATTGAGTTGATCCCGTTTTTCAGGACCATTGACATGCGGCATGTTCTTTCAGCCTTGGTGCAAAATCAGCCCGGCGTTCTCGCCCACATTTCGGGGATGTTTGCGTCCAGGGGCTTCAACATTGACAGTCTTGCCGTGGGTGAGACGGAGAACCCGGAGCTCTCCCGGATGACCATCGTCATTCGCGGGGATGATGCCGTGCTGGAGCAGGTTCGCAAACAATTGGGCAAAATTCTGACGGTTGTCAAAGTCCTTGATGTCAGCGCGATGAATTATGTCGAGCGGGATCTGATGCTCATGAAGGTGAAAGCCAATGCGGCCCAACGCGTTGAAATCGCCCAGCTAGCGGAAACTTTCAGAGGTCGTCTGGTAGATATTTCGCCTGATAATGTTGTGATTGAATTGTGTGGTGTGGAAGGCAAAGTCCAGCCTTTTATTGAGTTGATGCGCCCATATGGCATCATTGAATTGGCCCGGACCGGGCGGATTGCCCTTGTTCGTGGTTAAACTTCCCTGCTAGTGATGCGATAGGTAGTCATGCAATTGGTTTGGCGTCCCTGAAGGAGTTTTCAAAATGTCCACCCACCTGATCCAGCGCTCATCCACCAAGGACTTGCGCCCTGATCTCGTAGCGACATTGAGGCACCTCAAGGAAGGGGATCGTCTCAGGATTCGACAAAAGATCCAAATCAACACTTTGCATGTTTGGGAATCGGAAACAGTTGGCGTTTTTCGCCGGGCGGATTACCTCAACACCGGCCTGGCAACGGACCGCCTTCGTCAGGACGATATCGTCGTGGTTTGTGTCCACATTCTGAAGGACAACGGGGAGCTTTCGAGTGTGACCCTTGATGAGAACACGGAATTGGAAATGATCCGCAAATAGTACCCGAAGGCAAATTTCCGGTCCGACGGCGAAATTCCGAATTGTGGAGTTGGACGGATTTGGTGCAATCAAACCGGTTTTTTCAGGGCGTTATGTTTGGGAAAAAAGTCCCAAATCGGTAACCCAGGGCGATGGCGACCGGTCCGAGAATGATACTGAATGACAAATATTCGATAGCAAGTCTTGTGCGTCCGCTTGCAAACAGGTCGTAGAGTTCCAGTTGCATGGTGGAAAATGTGGTTAGCCCGCCACAAAACCCCACGCTAATAAAGACCCAAATCGTTTTATGGGTTGAAGTTGGGTAAAATCCCAATCCCGCCATGGTCCCGAGCAAAAGTGCCCCAAACAAGTTGGCGAAAAGGGTTGCCCATGGGAATCCCGAGGATCCCAGAGTGGGCGTCCAAATCGAAAAATAGGCCCTGAGAATCCCTCCAATTCCGCAACCGAGGAAAATTGCCAAGGCGTGGGAGGGGGACATTGAATCCTCGGTGAATAGAATGACCAGACAAGGTTGGTGTTTCCGGGGCAAATTTGAAGAAATTGCATCCGAAGCGCCTGCTGGCCTTGCCATTATCCGATTTTATCGGATAATTATTGAATCCGACTGAAGAAGGGTCGGGCCGCCCCTTGGGTTTGGGCGGCCTTTTGTATTTTGATACACAAACAGGCGACTTGGCCGAAGGGCCTACAAACTATGTTGGCAAACACAACTTTGAAAGTGGAAGATCGCGCGGATCACGGCAAGAAGCGGGTCGCCCGTCTTCGTGGAACCGGCAAGGTTCCCGGCGTGCTCTATGGCCATGGCCAGGACCCCGTCAGTCTTGCTTTCGACGGCAAGGAATTCAGCCATTTGCTGAAGGGTGGCGTAAGGGTGGTTGACCTTTCCAAGGGAGCCAGCACCGAAAAGGCCGTCATTCGTGATGTCCAATTTGACCATCTTGGACTCGAAATTCTCCATGTGGATTTCGCCCGCGTGTCCGCTGATGAGCGGATCAAGGTCGATGTTCCTGTGGAACTGCGCGGTATTGCTCCTGGCGTGACCAGTGGTGGCATTCTTGAGCACCTTCTCCACTCGGTCCACATCGAGTGTCTGGCCACCTCGGTACCGGAATCGATCCGGCTCCGGGTTGAAGATTTGCACAAGGGTCAATCGATCCATGTCAAGGAAATGAAGCTTCCCGAAGGCGTGAAGGTTCTGAACGACCCTGAAGCCGTCGTGGTTCACATCGTTGAGGCCAAGGCTGTCGTTGCAGCCACCCCTGGCGAAGGTGGAGCATTGGAACCGGAAGTTGTCACCAAGAAGAAGCCTGTCGAAGACAAGAAGGAAGACTAGTCTTCTTTCTCTTTTCACGGCTTTTCCAAAAGCATTCTTTGGACCTGTCGGTTTGAGGACCCATGAAGCTGGTTTTCGGCTTGGGCAATCCCGGCAAGTCCTACGAGGGGACAAGGCACAACATCGGTTACGAGGTGTTGGACCGGGTCTCGGCAAGGTTGATGGCAAGTGCGGAAAAACTCCAGGCCAAGGGGTTGGTCCGTGAGGTTTTGCTGGGGAATGAAAAGGTTTTGTTGGTAAAACCACAGACCTTTATGAACCTTAGTGGCCAGTGTGTCCGGGAGATCGCCGG
Organism: uncultured Singulisphaera sp.; assembly: GCA_963923115.1. Classification (GTDB taxonomy): domain Bacteria; phylum Planctomycetota; class Planctomycetia; order Gemmatales; family Gemmataceae; genus SYLG01. The sequence goes on along the minus strand of CAWUOD010000038.1, from coordinate 8,217 downwards.
TTTTTTCCGTGTGCCTCCCATTGATGTCCTGGTGGTCACCGACGATGTGAGTCTTCCCCTAGGGAAGCTGCGGGTTCGGGCCCAGGGGACTCACGGTGGACACAACGGTTTGAGGAACATCCAGGATGTTCTGCAAACCACCGAATATCCCCGCCTGCGGGTGGGGGTGGATGCCGCAGGCGAACGGGATCTGGCGGATCATGTTTTGGGGAAATTCAAGCCCCATGAACGGGAACCGATCCGGGATGCGGTAGATAGGGCGGCGGACGCTGTGGAATGCTGGTTGCGTCAAGGGGTACAACCCTGCATGAACCGGTACAACACCACGGAAGCCGCCAAAGCCAAAAAAGAAAAAGACCCTTCCCAAAAGGAAAAAGGGATTTAGGTAACAAGTAAGAACGGCGATCCACAGGATCAGGATTTGGGAGTACATGAAGGTGGCAACTGCGAACGGCTTTTACGAATGCATGCTGATTTTGGATTCCGGAAAAATAGGCGGCGATCTGGCCAAGACCATTGAGTCGATTGTTGCCCTTTTCAAGCGCAATAATGGCGAAGTCGTCACCCATCGTGTTTGGGATGAGCGCAAGTTTACCTACCCCATCCGCAAGCAAAAGAAGGGAATTTATTATCTCTTCTATTTCAATATGCCCACGGCTGGTATCGTCGGTCTTGAAGGCGATTTCCGGATCAACGAATTCATCCTTCGCCACATGGTGACCAGGATTCACCCCAAGCTTGCCGAAGCCATGCTTGCGGTTGGCAAGGACCCCAACGCTTTCTGTTTCCAATCGGTCACCGAACCGCCAGAAGAAGACCTCTTCGACACCGACCACGACCGCGACCGCAATCGTCGTCGTCGTCCTTCTCCCGAAGCCGCGCGCTCGGAAGGCTAATTTCAAAGGATGCAGGAAATTCTTGGGCGGGTTCGGGGAATATGCTGTTAGCTTGTATGCTAATCCCAAAGTCCGAATCTGTCGAAGGAAGGTCTTCCCATGGCAAATCTCAATCGTGTGTTCCTGATTGGTCGTCTCACCCGCGACCCCGAGTTTCGCACTTTCAGCAATGGCGGAAAGGTCGCGAAGTTTGGATTTGCGGTAAACAACCGCAAAAAGAACACCCAGACTGGGCAATGGGAAGACGAGCCTGTTTGGCTCAACTGCGAAGCGTTCAATCGTGGTGAACAGGGTACGCTTGCCGATCGCATAGAGCGTAATTGTCGCAAGGGAACCCAGCTTTACCTCGAGTGCCACCTTCAACTGGACTCATGGACCACCCAACAGGGTGAGAAGCGAAGCCAACTGAAACTCGTGGTGGATAATCTTCAGCTGCTCGACTCGCGCCAGGGTGGCGGTGAGGGCGGTGACGAGGGCGGATATTCAGGCGGCGCAAAGCGTTACGAGTCCGGGCGGCCACCCGCCTACGACGAAGACATGCCGCCTTCGCTTTCCCAGGGGAATTCTCCCCGGGGCAATTTTGCCCCTGAAAGCGACCTTCCGTTCTAAAGAGAATTCGGGCAACCCGACGATTGGAAATCGGGCCCCGCATGATGAATGGGATTCTGTGAGAAAAAAGGATTAGGGTTATGAGCGTCAAGACGCGCAAGCATTTGGTGAAGGGCAAGAACGGCAACATCAAGCTGGTCCTGACCGAAGATGTCCTCCACTTGGGACATCGCGGTGAGCAAGTCGAGGTAAAGCCCGGTTACGCCCGGAATTTCCTCCTTCCCCGTGGTCTTGCTACGGTCCCCACCGCCCACAACCTTCGCCTGCTCGAGCAATATCGCCAACGGCTTCAACAAGCCCTGGAAGCCAAGAAGGCCGATCTTCGTTCGCTCGCAGACCAGATCAGCCGTCTCTCGGGTATCGCCATCGAAGCCAAAGCCACCGCCGAAGGCCACCTCTACGGCTCAGTGGGTATTGTCGAAATCGTTGCCGGCCTCAAGATCAAGGGCATGGTCATCGAGGAATCGATGGTCAAGCTTCAGGATCCTATCAAGGAAACCGGTCTTTTCGCGGTCAAAATCAACCTCGGTCACGATATTGAGACCGAAGTCAAGGTTGCAGTGGTGCCGGTGATGGAGCGCCGTTAAGGCTCTCTCGCCGTTCTCACCGCGTTAAGGCGTCTTCCACCAAATGGGAGGCGCCTTTTTGTGGGTTAAGAGTGTTCGGGGGAGATCACAAAAGTCATGGCTCGTCGGCCTTCAGGGTCACCCCCCCAATCGCAAGAAACCCAAAATCTCGACCGGACGCCGCCCCACAACGCGGATGCCGAAAGGTCGCTTCTGGGTAGCCTGTTGCGCGACAACACGGTAATCAGCGATTGCGTTGTCATCGTCAAACCGGATCATTTTTACGACTCCGCAAACCGTCTGATCTACGAATCCATTGCCAGTCTTTTTGACAATGGCAAGCCTGTGGACATTGTTGTCCTTGCGGAAGATCTCAAGCAAAAAGGGCATATCGAGGAAATCGGTGGCTATGGCTATCTGGCCGAGCTTTGGGATGCAACGGCGACCGCCGCCAACTCGGAATATTACGCGAAGATCGTCCGGGACAAGGGCGTCCTGCGCAATCTGATTTCCACAGGTAATGAGATCCTTCGCGAGGCCTATGGCGCGGCGGATGAGGCGGACCAGATTTTGCACCGGTCCGTGGGCAAAATGCTCGCGGTGGCGGATGCGGGAGTCAGCGGAAACTATCATCGTTTCGACAATGTCCTCAAAGAGACTTATGACAGAATTGATGTCCGTAGTCAGGGCTCGGGGTTGGCTATCAGTGGGGTTCCGACCGGATACACGGATCTCGACACCCTTACCGCCGGTTTCCAAAACGGGGAAATGATCATTCTCGCGGCGAGGCCGTCCATCGGAAAAACGGCTTTTGCCCTCAATCTTGCGAGGAACATGGCGGTCGACGCCCAGGTGCCTGTCCTTTTTTGCAGTCTGGAACAATCCCGGATCGAATTGGCCGAGCGTCTTATCTCGTCCCATGCGCGGGTGGATCTCAAAAAGCTTCGTAATGGGAGTCTCACCAGCGAAGACATGAGTTTAATCCTCACAGCTGGGGACGAAATGCGGAAAGCTCCGCTTTACATAGATGACAGTCCCGGCCAAAGCATGTTGCGGATCGCCGCCAACGCCCGTCGGATGAAGCAAACTTGCGGGCTCCGTGCGGTATTCATCGACTATTTGCAGCTAATTGAGCCGGAAAACCGAAGGGATCCGCGACAGGAACAGGTGGCCCAGATCAGTCGCCGAACAAAGATGTTGGCCCGTGAGGTGGGTGTGCCTGTGGTTGCCCTGGCCCAGGTCAACCGGACCTCGGAAGATCGCGAGGGGAATGTCCCCCGAATGGCGGACCTTCGTGAATCGGGAAGCCTTGAGCAGGACGCGGACACGGTGATGATGCTTCATCGTCCCGAGAGAAACAATCCGGGCGAACGGGAAGGCGAAGTGGATGTGATCATCGCCAAACAGCGAAACGGTCCGGTGGGTCAGGTGACATTGAGCTTCATCAAGGAAATTGCCCGCTTCGAGAACCATTCGTTGATGACTCCTTTTGACGGGTGACCAAAATGGACATTCGGGTGGGATTGGGCCACGACACACATCGCCTGGAAGAAGGGCGCCCTCTTGTTTTGGGTGGAATCAGGGTGGAACACAGCCATGGCCTGGCTGGTCACTCCGATGGTGACATTGTTCTCCATGCGCTCACGGATGCGATACTTGGCGCGATTGGCGCCGGTGATATTGGCGAACTCTATCCGGATACCGAGGCGACCTGGAAAGGCGCCGACAGCCGTATTTTTATCGAGGGTGCCTTGGCCCGGATGCAGGGTCTTGGGTATGAGGTCGTAAACGCCGACATCATCATCCATGCCCAACGACCCAAACTGGGCCCGGACAAGGAGCGGATTCGCGACCATGTCGCCGCTCTTTTGGCGGTGGGACCCGATCGGGTGAACATAAAAGCGAAAACTGGTGAAAAGGTGGGGCATATTGGCCGCATGGAAGCTATGGCCTGCCAGGCGATAGTTCTCTTGCAAAGGGATTTGCGCGGGAGGGATCATGGTTTTTGAGGCGGGTTCGGATCTGGCGATTTCGGTTTACAACACCCTGACCCGACGAAAGGAACCGTTCGTTCCGGTCCATCCCGGACGGGTTGGAATGTATGTGTGTGGACCCACCGTTTATAAGCCCAGTCATGTGGGGCACATGGTCGGCCCGGTGATTTTTGACACGGTCAAGCGGTTTCTTTCCTGGGTTGGTTACCAGGTCAAATTCGTTGTCAACATTACCGACATCGACGACAAGCTGATCGTCGAGGCGGCCAAACAGAACTCCACCGTTCCGATCATCGCGGAGCGCGTCACGGCCGATTATATGTCCTGTCTCAAGGCGCTCGGAGTTCGGGGAATCGATCTTTTTCCGAAAGCCACCGACCACATTCCTGAAATTCTTTCGATGATCCAGAGCCTTATAGCCAAAGGCCACGCTTATCCCTCCGCGGGGGATGTCTATTTCGATGTCGCCTCGGACGGCGATTACGGGAAACTATGTAACCGGGATCCCGATCAGATGGAGGCGGGTGCCCGCATTGAGATTTCCGAAAGAAAAAAGAACCCGGGCGATTTTGCTCTTTGGAAGGGGGCAAAACCAGGTGAACCAAGTTGGCCCAGCCCCTGGGGGCCGGGCCGTCCCGGTTGGCACATCGAATGCTCCGCGATGTCACTGAAATGGTTGGGGGCTCCCATCGACATCCACGGTGGTGGTCTTGACCTCCAGTTTCCCCACCATGAAAACGAGTTGGCCCAGTCAGAAAGCCACTTGGGCCACGATTTCACCAAATATTGGATGCACAACGGCCTGATGAAGACCGGGGACAAGAAAATGTCCAAGAGCGAGGGGAACGAGGTCGTCGTTTCCGCCCTGCTCAAAAGGCACAAAAGTGAGGCAATTCGTTATCTTCTTCTGAGCAGCCACTATCGCAGTCCCATCGAGTTCAGCGAGGCCAGACTTGAGGAGGTCGGGCGGACCCTCGAAGGATTCCAACGCTTCTTCGAACTTTTTGCCCGGGTTTCAGGAAAGTCGTTCTTCACCCTGGAAACGCCAAGGAATCGCGACGGTAAAAGGCTCGATCCGGCGCAGGCGGCGGAGGGGCTTTCGCGGGATCTTGTGACTCTTGCGGCTCGCCTGGTCGAATCTCTCGCGGATGATTTTAACACCGGCGGCGCAATCGGGGCGCTTCATGAAATGCTGACACGCCTCAACCGATTTGTGGCGGAAACCAGGCTTGAGGAAAATCGTGATCCGGCGGCATTGGCCCAGGTGGTTGATGGGGCGACCCTTTTGAGGGAGTGCGGGTTGTTGCTGGGCTTGTTTGAGGAGGAACCTGTGAGGGAGTCGGAGACCGGTTTGGCCGATGGTCTCATGAAGCTTTTGATCGAGCTTCGCGCCGAATCCCGCAAGACCAGAAACTTTGCCATGGCGGACCAAATCCGCAAGGGGCTTACCGAACTGAACATCACCCTGGAGGACCGCCCGGGTGGGACGATCTGGCGGCAATCCTAGGACGGGGGCCCCGTGAGCGAAAACAGGGAAGATGGGTTGATCGAATCGGCCAAAGGACACAACCAGGGAAAGGCCGCGGACAAGGGAAACACAGACCGCAACCTGGGATCCCCTTTCCCAAAATTGCGGGTTATTGGAATCGACCCCGGCCTGCAAATCACCGGATACGGTGTGATTGAATCAGGCGGTGGGAAGATCGTGGTCCTGGAAGCCGGTGTGATACGACCCGAAAAAGGCGAAAAGGAACTCGGAGCCCGGTTGGTGAGCCTGGCGAAGGGATTGCGGGAAATCCTGGCGGATTATCATCCCGACCATGCCGCCATGGAACAGCTCTATTCCCATTATCAACACCCCAGAACCGCCATATTAATGGGCCATGCCCGTGGGGTGTTTGTGCATGAATTGCACCTGGCCAATTGCAAATTGGTCAATTATCTTCCCACAAACATCAAAAAAACGGTAACGAACGCCGGTCGTGCCAGCAAGGAACAGATGCAATATTCGATCATGCGGGAATTGGGTCTCAATGCCATTCCTGATCCGCCGGATGTGGCCGATGCGCTTGCGGTGGCGCTTTGCCACCTCTTTCACATCAAACGGCAAAATTCGGGCCTCGAAATCGAATTCCACGGAAAAAAGACCAGGAAGGGGTCTCTTTCATGATCACCGCCATAAGGGGGAAATTGCGCAAATTGTTTGATGAGGAAGCCCGCCTCGATGTGGGTTTCTTTGAATATCAGGTGCTTGTACCGGAATTCGTCCACCGCCAGCTTCAAAACCGGGTTGGGGAGGAGGTGGAACTTTTCACCATTCATTATTTCGAAGGCAACCCGATGCAGGGAAAGGTTGTTCCCAGGCTGATCGGCTTTGTGACCGAGGGAGAACTCGAATTTTTTGAGCTCTTTTGCACCGCCGATGGGGTTGGCACCCGAAAAGCCATCAAGGCGTTGGCCCGTCCCCCACAGGAAGTCGCCCGGGCCATCCAGCAGGAGGATGGGAAATGGCTGTCCACCTTACCGGGAATAGGGAAAGCCAGCGCCGACAAGATAATAGCGGCCCTGAAAACCAAGGTGGTTCGCTTTGCCATGGCGCTCCCCGGGGGAGGAATTGGCGGGGGCACTGCTCCCGCGGTGGGCAAGGGATACGAGGAGGCGCTTCAGGCGCTTTTGGCCTTGGGCCATGCCCCGGCCGATGCGAGAATGCGACTGGACAAAGCGAACACAGTGCTGGGCGCCAACGCATCGATCGAGGATATCCTTCGCGAAATCTACAAGACATAGGATGGGCGGATGGGGTGATGCCCATTCCACGGAAAACGGAGTCCGCAATGGCCAGAGAGCCCATAGTTAATCAGACAAACCAGACACCCGCGCCATCCCAAACCAGCGCGACTCCCATCATGGCCGGAACGGGGACCTCGGGAGGAGTCACCGACCGGGACCGGGATGCGGCGCTTCGCCCCAAATTCCTCAAGGAGGTCATCGGGCAAAAAGCTGTCGTCCAGCGTCTTCAAATCGCCCTGAATGCCTGTCGCAAGCTGAAAGAGCCCTTATCCCACATCCTTTTTGATGGACCTCCGGGACTTGGGAAAACCACATTTTCAACGGTTTTGCCAACGGAATTGGGCGTCAATCTTCAAATGACCTCCGGCCCGGCGCTTACCAAACCCGCGGACCTTTTGCCTTTCCTCACCAACCTGGAGGAGGGATCGGTCCTTTTTATTGATGAAATTCACCGGATGCCCCGTGTGGTGGAGGAGTTTATTTATCCGGCAATGGAAGACTTTCGGGTCGACATTGTTTTGGGTGAGGGAGTCCATGCGAGGACTCTCACCATGCGTCTCAAACGATTTACCCTGATCGGGGCGACAACCCGAAGTGGTATGCTGTCGAGTCCCATGCGGGATCGTTTCAAGATGCAGGAGCATCTTGAATACTACACGACCGATGAACTTTCACGGATCGTCACCCTCAACGCGAAAAAACTGAATACGGTTTTGGATCCCGAGGCGGCTTTGGAGATTGCGAGGAGGAGCCGTGGTACTCCCCGAATTGCCAATTCCCGATTATGGTGGTCAAGGCATTTTGCGCATTCTGAGGGGGATGGAACCATAACCGCGGCCATTGCCAAGGCCGCCTTGGACATGGCGGAGGTTGACAAGGACGGTTTGGACAGGCAGGACAGAAGATACTTGGAAACCTTGATCGATGTTTTTGGCGGGGGACCGACGGGCGTGGAGGCGTTGGCGGCGACCCTAAACCTATCCTCCGATACACTTTCCGAAGAAATTGAGCCCTATCTTTTGAGGGAGCAATTCATCATAAGGACCCCTCGTGGCCGCGTGGCCACCCCTCGCGCATTTGGCTTATTCGGTCGTAATCCTCAATAGTTCCCGAAAAGGAACAACTTCCACCACGGGCCGATTGACAAAGTCCAATTAGTAGAGTTTGTGCTGGAACCTTTAGAAAATCTTTTTATCCTAAGTAAATGCTTGGTGCAGACAGCGGCATTGCACCAGGTATCCCGATTGTTCCGCCATGGATGGGGGGAGGGTCACCAGGGAGAAAGGAAGATCCCGACTGCCCGCGCTGAGATTTTCACCTATGATGTCACGAAAATTGCTGTCTCTTATACACATCTGACGC
>CAWUOD010000037.1:0-12543 GCA_963923115.1 uncultured Singulisphaera sp. | reverse complement strand
CCGATTTCCCACCCCGGGATACCTCAAGGTTATTTCCTGGTTTCCCCAATTCCAAAGGGGGAAAAAACAGCTCGGAAGGCGGGCTCCGTATGATGACCAGATATACATGTCGGGAAAGCCTGAATGAAAACCATCATCCCTGCCCTCGTTTTTCTCCTTTTTCCAACCATCCTTGGGCAGCCCCTCCTTTGGGCTCAAAATCCCAAAAACCAGGCGCCTGCCGTTGAAGTGGTTCAGTTGGCCCAAGGCGGACAAATCCGTGGTCTTCTTTTGGGGAGATCCCCAAAAGGGAACATCTGGCTCGTCACACAAAGACAATGGCTCAAGAAAGCCAACCCCGAGCTGTTTTCCCAATTCGAGGAGGAGGAAACCGATCGAAACAAAAAAATCCGGACAAATCTGGCTCGAAGGGTCAAAGACTGGCTCGACAGCCTTGGAGGGGACCAGGAAAGCTTGAAATCCTGGCTACAGGACGAGCTCAAAAATTGGCAGGCCGATGAGCCCGCCAAAACAGGGCAACTGATGCTCCTTTCCCTCAATCCCAAACAAATCAAAAAGGTGGAATCCCGAAGCCCCCCCATTCGCCAATTGATCATGCTGGCCTTGCAGGAGCGGGTCCAGGGCCTCGAGGATCGGACGCCAATCGACTTGATAAAGGACCTCAAAAGCCTTGGCCTGGAACCGGGGAGGGATCGACCGAATATTCTCGATCGCGTCCCACCTTTTCCGGTCGAGGATGAATCCGATTGGTTGGCGCGAAAGGCGCTCATGACATATCAGATGGGTAAAGTCCTCCAGCTCCAGGGGAGTGGGGATTTTCTGGTGGAACAACCAAAACCGGGCGCGGCAAATGGCGCCAATGGCATGGAGGGCCTTCTGACCCAAATGCTTCCCAAACTGCTTACCAAAGCATTCGGGGAAATTTTGGGAGACCCAACGCCCGTTGCCGCATGGCAACCCAAGGCCATCCAAATGGCCGAGGCCGCCCGTGTGGACATGGTTCGGGTTATTCGTGTGGAGCCCGACCTTGCAAACAGGAAGATGATTGTGGAGGACACGATCCTTGGCCGCACCACCCCGGGACAATGGGGCATCGTTTGGCAAACACGATTATTGGCCGATGGGAATCAGGCCCGCCCCGCGGCCGAAGCGGTCATCAAAAGCGATCCGCAAATCGCCCCACTGCTCAAAGCCGCGGCGGCCCTGGGCGCGGACGCACAGGTCAATGAAGCGATCCGTTTTGGCGCGGCCACCATGGAGCTCCAACAGGAGGCGAACCAGAAGTTTGGCCAATTCCTTAAGCTCTCCACCAGGCGACTGGATGGGATCCCCCTCAAATGGCTTTTGGATTCCTGACACGGTCGGCCATCAGGGCAATCCGGGTTTTGGATCGTCCACCCCCGGAAAGCCTGGCCGGCGAGGAAGGGACCGGCTTGAAAAAACTAACCTTTAGGTGTTTTCCCATCCAAATAGCGCCAATCCTTGAGAAACTGAAGCAGATCGGCCATCTCCCCCACGGAGACATTCTTTTCCAGGCCCTCAGGCATCAACGATTGCCCGGTGCTTTGCATTTCCTCGATTTGGTCCTGGGGAATCACCTCCGTCTGATTCTCGGCCCTTACAAGTGTTATCGAAGATGAGTTGGAGGAGCGAATCATCCCGGTGGATGTTTTACCATTTTTAAGATGCACAACATAACCGACATAATTATTGTCTATCGCCTGGTTCGGATTCAGGATGTCCGATAAAAGGGCCGACCTGGTTTTGGTCCTTGTGTCGGAAATATCGGGCCCGACATCCATCCCGACATCCGCGACCTTGTGGCAAGCGGCGCAGTTTTTCGCGAACACCAATTTTCCTTTCAGGGCGTCACCCTCCTTTTCGGCGCTTGCGCGATATTCCGCCAAAACCTTTTCCCGTGCCGCCGGAATATTGCCCGCCAGGAGCACCCGCGCTTTTTCCCTGACCTTGCCATCGGGATGCCCAATCCATTGCCGACTACGGGCCGGATCGATTTCCCGGGGGGAAATCTCCGACTTTTGGATCTGGTCCAAAAGGGCCAATATTCTTTCCGGGGACCGGCCCAAAAGCTCAATTCGCTCACGACGCACCACCGGAGGCTGAGATTTCCAATCCCCCAGGAGAATAGGGCCGGACTGCTCCCAGGGGAGGTCGGCGATTTGTCCAAGAAGCAAAACACGCATTCGTGGATCAGGATCGCCATGGGCAAGCCCCCGCAAAAACTTGAGGTCGAGGGGTTTTCGTGACAACACAATTTCGGTGGCTTCCTGTCTGGATCCAAAGGGCTCCGCGGACTGGGCGACCCTCTCCACCTCGCGGTCCCAGAGAGCTTTCCATTTCGAATTGTTTTTCAACAAATCATCAAGGTTTTTGCCTTGTCCTCGCAATCCCGACTGTAGGCCCGCAAGAACCCTTCTACCCAGATCCGAATCCGATTGATCAAGCGCCAAACTCGCCACTCTATAAAGATCTCCATCGCGGGATAAGTTCACGGCGGCGGAGGCGATCCCCGCCTGGCGAGCCAATTCGCGGCAAAGCTCAACCGGTCGTTTGACCTGACCAGGCATCCCCAACAAGACCACCAGGATGGCGGACTGGGCACCTGATGCGGAAGACTGAATGGCCAGATTGGTCCAGGGATCCATGCCATCGGCAAGCGCGATCCGGGCCAGGATCTCCGCGCGTTCCCCGGCTGGGAGTGAACCGGCGGCCAAAGCGGCCTCAAACCGGACTGACGCGTCTGGATGATTCGCCAATTTCAAAAGTTCGTCGCGGAGAATACCCACCCCGGACAATCTGGCAATGGCTTCCAATGCTCCCCTGACAATCCTCGGATCCCGGTCTCCAAGGAGAGGCCGCAATACCATGGGATCGGCTCCGGGCAGCGACGACAAAAGCCAAAGGGCGTGAAATCTCCCATCGGATGAGGGGGAGGCCAGGCCCAATTCAAGCAAATCCTTCCATTTAGGGTGGGAAATATCCTGATAAATGAGCCTGCGCGCGGTCTCCCGTTGCCACCCCTCCGGAGAAGCCAACGCCTGCAGTTTGCCAGCGTCTTTGGAAAAATCGGCGCTTGGGGGCTTTTGCCTGTTTTCCCTTGTGGAGATCCGCCAAATCCGTCCTTTTTCCCTTCCCCATAAAAGATCAGGGCGATTGCGAAGCTCCGGAGGCATGAATTCGGGGTGTTCAATCACCGCCCGGCACATGTCGATCACATAAAGGGCCCCATCAGGCCCCTGGGCCAAACTCACTGGGCGAAACCATTCCTCTGGCGTCGCGAGAAATTCCCTCCCTTTTTGGGGCGAGGTGGCCGCAAAAGTTCCACCCCTGGTCGTCAGCACCTCCTCATGAATCAGATTGCCTGTCGGATCACAGGTGAACATCGCGTCCTGGTGATCAGTTCCAAGCCCCGTCCCCTGAAAAGCAAATACTCCGCAAGCGGCGGTAAATCGCCCCGCGTGAAGGTTGGAAGTGGTCCAGTTCCTGCTTAAAGGGTAAACTTTTCCACCCGAGCTAAGGGGGCCCGGTTCTTCGCCCGCGACATCAAAAAGGAGTTCTCCCGTCCGCAAAAGGCTATTCCGACGAATATCCCTGTCCTCGAGGACCACATGCCGCAAATGATGGCGATTGTCGCAAACAAAACGGTCCCCCCATCTGCCTATGGTGTTCCCGAACTGCCCCGGGCCGGTGATCGCCTCGCCCTTGAGGCTCACGGGATGAAAACGGAAATCGCGTCCGCCAATGGCGATGGCCTTGCCCGCGGGATCATTCGGGCGTTTGATCGATCCACCACGAAGACCATTGGCGACATAAATCCAACCATCGGGTCCCAATACCGGAAAGCTGACACGAAGCTGCGGATTCCCATCGACAAATCCCTCGAAAAGGATCTCTTTTTTATCGGCGAGCCCATCCCCATCGGTGTCGGAAAGGAAAAGGATATGAGGGGCGCAAGTTACAAACGCCCCGTTCTTCCAGGGGAGCACCCCGTTTGCAAAAAGGAGGTTTTTTGCGAATAGGGTGGCTTTGTCAAACTGGCCATCCCTATCGGTGTCCTCAAGGATTTTAATCGCCCCCTGGGGTAGTGCTCCGGGTTTCGGCCCGTTTGGGTAATCGGGCATTTCCACAACCCAAAGCCGCCCCTTTTCATCAAAAGTTGCCGCGACCGGGCTCTGGATCAGCGGATCCGATGCCGCCAAATCGATTCTGAGTTCCCTGGGAAGTTGAATGGAATTGCGGATCTTTTCCACAGACGGAGCCGTGGGATCGGCGCAAAGAAAAAGAAAAATCCATTGTGAAAAAATCATCTCGGGACTCCCGGCAAGGGAAGGAGGGCAGGTTTGGGGCGGTGGCTGCCCAAGGGAATTCTGGGCCGGATCCCGGGAATTTCCAGACAAGAATTTTCCCCCGATTTTTTGGAGTTGGGGATTCCCGATCCATGGGGATTGATAGGCTGACATGACCCACCCGCCTTCATTTCCCTTTCATGTGTTTTGTTGTTGGAGATTCCCCATGAAATCGTCCCTTCCCCGTTTGGCTTGGACCTGGCTCCTTTGTTTATCCTGTTCGATTGTGGTTTCTGCACCGGTCTCACGCGCCGAGACACCAGCGCCCAAGGCCCCTGTTTTCAAGGCGGGTTTTGCGGAGCGGGACATTTCGCCCACAATAGGCCAGGAACAGCCGGGTGGTTACGGAAAGGTGTTTCATTCGGCGTTTCATGACGCCTGCAAGGCCCGGGCAGCGGTTTTCGATGATGGGAAAAAAGTTGTGGCACTCGTTGGACTTGACGCCCTGGGCATTGACCGCCGAAGCACCCTTCGCGTTCGCAAACGGATTTTTGAGGCGACCCAGATTCCCGAAAACGCGGTTCTTATCGGCGCGTCCCACTCCCACTCGTCGGGTCCCGTCGGGATGGTTATGCCCGGCGATTATGATCACGCAAATGCTTTTGTTCAGGACCTCGCATACAAGCAATCAAGCAGCGCCGATCTGAAATATCTCGAAAAGATGGAAACGGGTATCGTCGAGGCAGTCGTCGAGGCCCACCAAAAGCGAATTGCCGCCCAGGCCGGAATCAGCAAGGGCATCGAGGACAAGGTCGCTTTTAATCGTCGCTTTTTTATGAAAAACGGGATGACAATGACTCATCCCGGGCAAAACAATCCGGATATCATCGCCCCCGCCGGACCCGTTGATCCCGAAGTTGGAGTCATTGGCGCCTGGTCGCCTGATGGAAAATTCCTTGGTTGCGTCGTCAATTTCGCCTGCCATGCGACCACCAATCCGGGGAATGGAATCTCGGCGAATTATGTCCACTATCTCGAAAAGGTCATTCAGGGCTATTACGGAAAAGACAAGCCGGTGGTTTTCCTGAATGGAAATTCCGGCGATGTGACCCAGGTGGACAACCGCAGCCCAATTGTCCACCGCAAGCCCGAGCCATGGGCCGAATTCGTTGGAGGCCGGATTGGCGCGGAGGCGCTCAAGCAACTGCTCACCATGGACAAGGGTTCCATGGTTCCCGTCGATTTCCGTGACAAAGTCGTGGCCATGAAAAAACGCCCCCCGTCCAAAGCGCGCCTGGAAAAAGCAACCGCGATCCTCAAAAGCGACAATGGCAAAATGGACCCGACCGCATGGGCCTTCGCCAAGGAAACCGTGATGCTTGACTCCCTGATCGAAAAATATCCCACCTCCGATGTGGAGGTTCAAACTGTCCAGGTCGGTCCCGCGGTTTTCATCACAAATCCCGCGGAATTCTTCTGCGCTTTTGGACTTGAACTCAAGCAGAAATCAGGCTTCCCGTTTACCTTTCCCGTTTCCCTCGCCAATGGCTGTGTCGGATATGTTCCCACAATGGAATCGTTTGGACCGCGGGGCGGAGGCTATGAAACAAGACTGACAAGCTACAGCAATCTCGAACCGGGCTCCGGGGAGGAGATGGTGCGAATCGGTTTGTCGCTTGCATCCCAACTCAGTCCTGGAAAAGTTCCGGCTTTTGCCACGGCTCCGCCATTCAGGGGCTTACCCTGGTCCTATGGAAGCGTGCCTCCCGAAAAGGACTAGGCCCCTTAATTTTTCGAGCGAAAACAAGGGGCGGGAAGGATTCCACTTTGCCAAAAGGAATCCACCCCGCCCTTACCTATCAACCCACAAAATCAAAAACGACTTTTGCTTTGTGCTTTATTGTTTTTTTGCAAAGCGGGTCTGGTGTCAATCACTCCCCTGGCGCATCACGACCGATCTGGAGCCCAATCGGGCAGCGAACCGGATTTTTTGTTCGCGGGACAATTCCGAGATAAACCGGTTGCGGGCCGCATCGATCCAGCGGAATGGACGGGTGCCATAATCTGTCGATACCTGGACCAAAACCGGTCCAGGTTTGGCGAAGGCGGACTTGACCCCTTCAGCCAAAGCATCACCCGTTTCGATTTTCACAAAATCGACACCCAGCCCCTTGGCCAGGGATTCATAGTTGATGGGCGCGAGAATGGTCGCTGTGGTTCGTTTGTACGCGGCTCCCTGAAGCATTTGCATGTAATGGTAGGCGCCATCGTCAAGTATGAAGAACTTGACCGGGAGGTTTTCCCTGGCCGCCGTGGACAGCTCCATGGCGCTCATCAGAAAACATCCATCCCCCGTGAGGGTGGCGACCTTGCGTCCCGGGAAGGCGCGCTGGCCACCCATGGCCGCGGGCAACGACCATCCCATTCCCTGATTGTCTGTCGGATTAAAATAGGTCCGGGGCTGGGTCGCCTGCCATGCCTCCGCGGCGAGGTGCTCGCTGGCGGTCACATCCACATAAAAAAGATCTTCAGCACTCATATTTTCCCGGATGGCCAAAATCAGCGCCATGGGATCGTTTCCCCTCCGGGCATAGTTGGTGTGGAAGACCCGGCTTTCGGATTCACGATAGCTGATGATCCGATCGACCAATGCCGGGTTGGGCTGGCGGGAGATACGGTCCGATTGGGCAAGACAAGCCCCAAGGAATCGCCCGGAATCGGCGTGCACCAAAACTTCCGGGGAATAAACCGCGCCCAGGTTCTCGCGGCATTGATCAACATGGATCAACCGCTTTTTGGGGAAGGAATAAAAGCCTGTGGAAACTTCGGAAAAGCGCACCCCTATCGCCAAAACCACATCGACCGCTCCAAACGCCCGCTCAGCCACGCTTGATCCCTGGGGACCATATCCCCACCCAACCGACAAGGGGTGATTGGCGGGGAAGGCGCCCTTGCCCGATACGCTCGTCGCGACGGGAGCCTGAAGGAGCTCGGCAAGCTGGACCAGTTTTGCCGAGTGGTCCATGCAACCCAGACCCGCATAAATGCCGATCCGAAGCTCCTCCTTGGACATCAACCCAATCGCCTCCTCCGTACCCGGAAGATCCAGGGGTCGAATCGGTCCGCCAATCGGCGCGCTTCGGAACAAATGTCTTTCCAGAAACAGGTTATAAGGCACCACCACGGCCACGGGTCCGGGTTCGTCGGATTGGGCCGCGACGAACGCCTGGCGGACCATAAGCGGAATATCCCCAACCGAATCGACCGTTAAGACCTGTTTGCAAACCGTCTTTAGCATTCCGGCATTATCAAGCTCGTGGACCTGAAATGACCGATATTTTTCCCCCCTTGCCACATCCCCCACGATGCAAACAATGGGAATCGAGTCCAGCCGGGCCTCACCCAGACCGGTCATGCAATTGGTGATACCGGGGCCGGGAACGATCGCGATGACCCCCGGTTGGCCGGTGGCCCGGGCATAGCCATCCGCCATGGTTGCCGCCGAAAATTCATGCGTAACAAGGGTATAAGCGAGCCCCCGCTGCTTCATTTCGTCCCAAAGCTCATTTTCCTGGGCTCCGGGAATGCCAAAAACCGCCCGGACTCCCTCGGACTGAAGCGTCTCAACAAGAGCCCTGGCCCCCGAAAAACTTCCGGTGACCCAACCTCCGGGAGTTACGCGGGCCGAGGCCTGTTGGGGCACAAGTGCGGGAATGGCGGTGGCGGCGGCCAATGCCTGGAGGGCGCCTCGACGGGAGACTTGCGGAAACATGGTGGCCTCGGTGCAAAGCTTGGGGTGCTTTCACTTCATCGGCATTAGAAAGTTCAAGCCCCGGCACATTTGCCGGAACTTGAAGGAAAGAACGGCAAAGTGCAATAGTTTTAGCCGAATTTGCCTGTTTTGACGATTGGGTAAAAAAAGGGCTTTTCAGGAAATAGGATATCCACTGGGATGTGCCTTCCTTACGCCCTGACCTGAGGCTCCGCCAGCATTCCGCGATGATCCCTTAAGAGGTTGTTATGAGTCGAACTTTTTTTATGCGAAGCCAGCTTGGTTTTATTACCCTCGGTTTGGCCGGTTGTTTGCCTTTGGGCCTGATGGCGGAAGGCGCGCCCCCCGCCGCCGAGAAAAAGTTCGAGGATTTTGAACCGATCGTTAAGGGATCGAAGGAGATTGATGGGCTTTTCAAACTGCACCTCAAGGATGACAAGCTTTTCGCGGAAATCCGGCCCGACCAACTCGACCGCCAGTTCCTTTTGCCTATCGCCATCGCCCGGGGAGCCGGCATGGGGGGAAACACCCTGAATTTTGATGAACAGTGGGTCGTTTTTTTCCATCGCGTGGGCGACCGGGTCCAGTTGATCCGCCGCAATGTCCGTTTCCAGGCCAAATCAGGAACACCGGTCGCCAAGGCGGTTGAGACGACCTACACCGATTCGGTGCTCATGTCCCTGAAAATCCTGAGCATCAATCCTGGCCGCCAAAGCCTATTGATCAACTTCAATGAAATCTTCATGACCGACCTTGCCCAGTTGGGCATGGGGGGATTTGACGCGTCACGGAGCAACTGGTCCAAAGTCAAAGCCTTCCCCAAAAATGTCGAACTCGAAGTCACCGCCACATTCACGGGCGGCGGACACATGTCCGGCTTTCATTCCGATGATGAAAGCATCATCGACAGCCGGGGAAAAACCGTTGTCATCCACTATGGTCTTTGCATGTTGCCCGATGGGGGTTATTCACCCCGCCTGGCGGATGATCGGGTTGGGCATTTCCTGAGTGTCGTAAAGGATTTTTCCAGCGACACGGTAGACACATCATTTGTCCGGCACATCAACCGCTGGCGTCTGGAGCGGGCCGAGCCGATCGATCCGAAAAATCCCAACAAACTATCCGCCCCCAAAAAAAAGATCGTTTATTGGATCGAAAACTCGGTCCCCGATGAGTACCGCGCCGCGGTTCGCGAGGGAATTCTCGAATGGAACAAGGCGTTCGAAAAAATCGGCTTCCGCGACGCGATAGAGGTGCGCCAGCAGGAGAACGAGGAATTTGATCCCGAGGACATCAACTACAACACTTTCCGCTGGATCGCCACCGACCAGGGCTTTGCGATGGGGCCATCCCGGGCCAATCCGCTGACAGGCGAAATCATCGACGCCGATATCATTTTCGATGCGAGCATGGTCCGTTTTTACCGCACCGAATACAGTCTCGCGAAAGCGGGCGCCCCGGCAAGCACAATCCAGGCCTCAAGGATGGGATGGAATTTTATCAGGCCACCCCTTGTCCCCTCGAATCCCGAAACGACACCCGATGCCCGTCCAGGCTGGAATGAACCGGCCCAGCGCCTCAAGGCGACCGACCTGGCGGCCCGCCATGGCTATTGTCAATGCGGGGCCCATATCAAGTTTGAACTTGGAATGGCCGCGCTTGCGATGCTCGATCGAAACGAACTCAAGCCCGGGGAAAAAGTCCCCGAGGAGCTGATCCAGCAGGCGGTCAAGGAGGTCACCATGCACGAAGTCGGCCACACCCTCGGCCTTCGTCACAATTTCAAATCCTCGACCATGCTCAAAAACGAGCAGCTACACGACACATCCATCACCCGAAAACAGGGACTTCTGGGGTCGGTTATGGATTATGCGCCGGTCAACCTCGCGCCCAGGGGTGTCAAGCAAGGCGACTATTTCACCACCACCCTGGGGCCCTACGATTATCGCGTGATCGAATATGCCTACCGGCCCCTTCCCGGAGGCACGGATGGCGAGTCGGAAAAACTATCCGAGATCGCCAGGAACATCGCAAAACCCGGACAGGACTATGCGACCGATGAGGACCTTTTCGCCAATAGCGATCCCCTGGTAAACCAGTGGGATCTTGGATCCGATCCCCTGCGATTCGCGCGGGAACGCGTCGAAATGGCCGAGGACCTCCTCAAGACTGTGGCGGACAAAGCCGCCGACAAAGGCGAAGGGTACCAGCGCGTGCGGCAGGCGTTCGCATTGCTCCTAAATCAGATCGGAAATGCCGCCTACCTTGCCTCCGGCCACATTGGGGGCGTCCATTACAACCGTGACCACAAGGACGATCCCAACGGGAGGGATCCGATGATTCCTGTCACGGGTGACAAACAACGGGAGGCCCTCCAGTTCCTCAAGGAGAAAATCCTCCAGGAGAAATCCTTCCAGTTTTCTCCCACGCTCCTGCGCAGACTGGCAGCCGACCGTTGGTACCACTGGGGCAACGAGACCGCCGCTTTGGGACCAGTCGAATACCCGGTCAACCAGAAGGTTCTCTCCATCCAAATGCTGGTTCTAAACAACCTGACGAGCCCTTCCACCCTTCAACGGGTGGCGGACAACACTCTCCGACCACCGGAGAAGGACAAACCGCTGGGTCTCGGCGAGGTTTTCAAAGCCCTGAACGAAGGCGTCTTTGGCGAACCGGGAAAAACACTCGATTCGGCAACCGCCCAAAGGCGCAACCTCCAGCGCCAATATGTCAAAACCCTCTCCAACATGGTTCTATCAGGGTCCAACTCCTGGCCGGCTGACGCCCGTAGCATTGCCCGTCTGCAATTGAAAAACATCGCGGCCAAAATCACCCGTGCGATGGAGGATGGCGCGAAAGCCACACCTTCCATGGATGAGGTGCAGTTGGCCCACCTCGATGAGCTCAAAGACCGGATTACCCGCGTCCTAAACGCCCAGGTACAGGGCTTGGAACCCTGATTAGTCCAAAACCGGATTTGCCTGAAACAGGGGCTGGTTCTCCCTTGGATCAACCAGCCCAGGCATCCGCTTGACACCCAATAACCCCTGCATCCCCCAATAACCCAAATGGGTTTGGTGTTGTGCCCTGCTTTTTTCCTCGCCAAAAGCAGAGAAAGCTGGTGTGTCCAGGTGTCAAAAGGAAAAAACTGGCAATCTGGGCAACCTATAACTCTTTTACTCAAGTTGACGATTGCACTGGTTCGATCCCCATAGAGAAGGGGATGGATCAACGGCAATGAATTTTGGTTTGAGGGATTTGGTTTTTAAACAACCCGGCTCCCGCGTTATTCGCGGGTTGGCTGGTGCCGTTTTGTTTACCCTTTTTGCGCCGGGTTGCCGTCATTCCAGGGATCTTGGTGTCGACATCGAGATGTTGGAACGAATCCAGGCCAATCCCAACTCCGCCGATCCCCTGATTCAAAATGGCGATTCCCTGTTGGAGAAACCGCCTAAAGAGCTTGCGCCAAAAGAAGTTCAACAAAAAGAAAGGCAAACCGAGCCTGAAAACCTGCCTCCGGTGCCGGGAAGCCCCATGGGCCCCAAACCCAAAAAGGAGCCGCCTCCAGAGACAAATCCTGCGTCAAACACCTCGTCAGCCCCAAACACAACGCTGAATCCGGATCGTGTCCTCAACCTCGAGGATGCGATCTCCGAAGCCTTTCGCAACCAGCCAAGACTCAAGGCCCAACTCGAATCCATCGAACAATCCAAACAAGGCGAGAACATAGCTTTTGCACCATTTTTGCCAATTGTCTCAACGGGCTATTCGGTTGGATCTTATGGTGTGGGTGTTGGGGGCGTGGGAATCCCTGTCCCCGGAGGAGGTGCTTTCAACTTCCTTCCACCCGGCGGCACCATTCCAATAGGCTTCAATTTTAGCACAGGGTTTGAACTCGCCGAATTTCGGGTGCAATGGCTGGTTACGGATTTTGGAAAAAGGTTGGGGCGATACAAACAAGCGGGAATTGCTTCGGACATCGTCCAGCTACAAACCACACGCGCTTATCAGACCGTCGCAAATGAAGTGGCCATGGCCTATTATCAGGTGCTTCGGGCACAAGCAATTCGCAAAGTGACGGATGCCTCGGTGGTTCGCTGCACCGAGGAGGTCGAACAGTCTGAAAAGCTGGCCAGGGAGGACGCCCTCGAACGGGAAGCCGTGCTCCGGGCAAAAGTCCAGTTGGCAACGGCCCTCAAACTCCAGGATTCCGCCCAGGCATCGGAACAAATCTCCCAGGCCTCGCTCAACCTTGCGATGGGAAACCGCGTAAGCGACCCGGTCAGGGTCGATTCCCGCATGGAATTGCCCGGTTTCAACCAATCGCTCGCCCAATGTCTTGAGCAGGCGGTGGCGGGACGGCGCGAGTTTTCCGTCGCGAGACGAACAATCGATTCCGCCCATGAGGGAAAAGGAATCGCAAGGGCCGATTTCGCTCCAAAGATTATCGCCGATGGATTTTAT
>CAWUOD010000036.1:0-12556 GCA_963923115.1 uncultured Singulisphaera sp. | reverse complement strand
CACAAGGAGTATCGTCGGCAGCGTCAGATGTGTATAAGAGACAGATACTGGCCCGACCAGAAGGGCCGATCCATGAACTCGGTGAAAGCGTAGCCGTTGGCAGGCGATCCATAAACCAGATGCCTGGTCACCAACTCCCACCGGTAAAGGTAGGTGGTGTTTATCTCTTTATCCGGTGTGTCCAAAAGGGGAATATTCCGAACAAACCATTCGCGGTCCTGATTTTCCCAGAAAGTTTCCCGATCAAGGATCCCCGCCGGCCGCAGGACCGCATGGGGAACGGGCCTTGTGGACTTGTCGTCGGTGGGGGATTGACCAAGGGCAAGGAGGAGAAAAACCGTAATAAATTCCATGTTGCAAAGTTCCCTGGAGCCTGGAGCCTGCGAATCGAATGGGGATTGAAACGGAAAGCTGGACGGAAAAGCTGGCCCGAAAAAAAGCCGGGGTCGAATCGCCCCGGCTTTTGGTGATTTCCGAGAAGTCCCCCTTGGGGCTTATTTCTTCGCTTCGTCTTTCTTTTTGGCCTCTTCCTTTTTCACATCGGCCTTTTTGGAGTCATCGGCCTTCTTCTTTGCGTCGGCTTTTTTGGCCTCCTTTTTCATTTCCTTGGCGGGAGCCTTCTCCTCGGCCTTCGGAAGCGGGGGAAGATCGTCCAGGCCACGATTGACATCGACCTTCGCGATCGCTTTCTTGAGGCCGGCGGCGCCTTCCTTGGAGACCTTCGTCTGCCACACATAAAGCTGCTTGAGATTTTTCAGACCTTCCAGATCCTTGAGCCCCGCATCGGTGACGGCGGTGCCATAGATGTTGAGGTACTCAAGATTTTTGAGGCCCTTGAGGGAGGAAAGACCCTTGTCGGTAATTTTGGTCTTTTCAAGGTGCAGATGGGTGAGATCGGCAAGGGGAGCGATGTTTTTCAAAAGGTCATCGGTGACACCCTGCCCACGAAGATTCAGACGGACAAGGCCCTTGAGGCTCTTGAGGGGAACGAGCTGGGCATCCCCGAATTTTTCCACCTGTTGGAGATAGGAAACCTCCAATCGGGGGTCCGTCTGCGCCAATTCAAGCACAAGCGCCCCCTGCTTGCGCAGGGATTCGATCGCGGCCAGCTCCTCCGCCGAGCGGGTGACCTTCGCGGCCTCTTTCGGAGCCTCTTTTTCCTGGCGGGCGGAGATCCCCTGGCCCACCCACGCCAAACCAATGGCGCCCAAAAACCCCGTGGCCACCAGGGAACGGATCGCGTGAATCTTCATAAGTCGACCTTCTGAAAAAATGCCGGGACGGGTGCCTGCGGAGGGTTCCGCCTCCCTGACACCCCGGGGAGGCGGAAATACGACCAACCTCAATCAACTAGGCCTTGGCGAGTTCCTCGCGAACACGCTCGAGCAACTTTTTGGTTGCGATGATGCCTTCTTCCTCGCCGATTTTGCCACCTTCGTATTCGATGCCAACATATCCGGTGTAGCCCGCCTTCACGACGATTTTCATCATCCGGACATAGTCGGTGTGGATCTCGTCTCCTTTTTCATTGAAGTCGTGCGACTTGGCGCTGACCCCCTTGGCAAAAGGCATCATTTCCTCGACGCCCTTGTAGCGATCGTATTGCTTGTTGTTGCCCAGGTTGAAGTTGCCGAAATCGGGCAAGGTTCCAACGCGGGGATTGTTCGCTTTTTTCATGACCCCGGCAAGCCATTCGCCGTTGCTCGAAAGACCACCATGGTTTTCAACGATAATATTGATCCCTTGCTTGTTGCCATACTCAGCAAGCTGATTGAGTCCATCCGCGGCGCGTTCCTGTTGCTCTTCGAAGGTGCCGGTGGAATAGGCATTCACACGGATGGAGTGGCAACCCAGGATTTTGGCGTTGTCTACCCAGCGATGGTGGTTCTTGACGGCGACCTTCCTCTTGGCGGTGTCGGCATCACCAAGATACCCCTCGCCATCGCACATGATCAAAAGGCCTTTGACGCCTTCGCTGTCACACTGCTTCTTGAGAGATTCAAAGTAGGCGTCATCGTTCTTCTTTTCCTTGTAGAACTGGTTGACAAATTCCACGCCTGTGATGCCGAAGCTCCTGGTGATTTTGGGGAAGTTGGTGGGGTCGAGCTTTTTGCCAAAGAACGCCTTGTGGAGCGACCACTGGGCCAGGGAGATTTCATAAAGGGGTTTCGCGGCTGCGGCGGCGTTTGTCGCCACCCGGGTGGCCCGACGCTTTTGTGTGGCTGCGGGTGCCAAACCGGCAAAAGCACCAGCGGCCAAAACTCCCGCGGAAGTTTGGAGGAAATTCCGGCGGCTCAAGGGGGTAACAATCTTCATGGGAGGGTCTCGGCAGGAGAAAACAACAGGGAGTGAGAACAAACTGAAATTAATCTAAGGCAACCTGCCCGGATTGCCCAGAGGAAGTGATCCCTTCCTGATCCGTTGGGCGGGTTGGACGAAGGAACGGATTTTTTCAGGAGCCGGATCAAAACCTGATGCCTGCGGAAATTGGCAAAAAAAGGCTTCCCCCTGTTGCGCCTGGGCCGCTGAAGTGGTATTTTGTTCAGTATACAAATGATCACTAACCAAGAATGTTGGAGAAAAGGAATGAACCTGGAATTTTTTTCGAACAAAACGACCATGGCCAACGAATCAAGAGTGTCGGGACAGGGAGGTTGTCCGATATGCACTGGGGAACTGATCCCCGTGGGTCGAGAAACACGCTGTCAACGATGTGGTTTTGCCGTTTGTGAAGGGTGCGGATCAGGATTCGGAGAAAATCTTGAAATTTTTTCTGCAGTCGCGGGAAAAATAAGCTAGAGATTTCGATGGATCCCATGTCTTTGAGATTGGCACCCGATTCTTTAGAAACTTTTCGAAAAATTTATCGAAAAGTTGTTGAAACGGACAAAGGGATCCAAATATCATGAATTGGGACGGCTGTCGCCGGACCAAAGTTTCCGGCAGGAGCCGGTTTTTCGCAAGGAGGACGATGCCATGTTGGTACTAAGTCGCAAAGTAGGTGAGAGAATCATGATCGGCGACGATGTGTGGGTCACAGTCGTCGAGGTCTTGGGCAATCGGGTTCGTTTGGGAATTGACGCCCCAAGAAGCAAGCAGGTCTTGCGCTCCGAAATCGCCGGGGTCCCCAATCCACTCGTGGCCAAACCTGTCTCGGATTGTCCACCCAAGTCGGTTGGCACTTACCACCGCCTCAAACGCACCGCCGCCACCATCCACAACTAAGCAACTCGCATACACTTTCCCGGAACACCAAACGGCCCCCCAATGGGGGCTTTTTTTTTTGAACCCGTGCCATTCACCCTTTTCCCTATTCACTTATCAGACTTGAAATACCCCTAATCCACCCATCGCGGTTCAAACCCTGCGAATCCTGAAACCACCCCGCCAAAGCGTTATCAGACCCCTTTGATTCCGGGTATCGGCCCAACCCAAATAGCCCGCCCATTTCATAAGCCCATTACCCAGACCAATTCATGGGCCCTCGAATTGGACCCAGTTCCTAAAAAGTTCCTCTGGCAGGGATCCCAACCTTTCAAACTGGCTCGGACGGATTTTCACCCCATGATGAATCAACCGCGAGCGACTCTTCGAAAGGGTCTTATTGTCACGGTCATTTTCCTTTCCCTCTGCCCGGCTCCCATTGCCGCGGCCCCGCCCAATGTGCTTTTTATCGCCGTCGATGACATGAACACCGAACTGGGCTGCTATGGCCACAAAGTGGTGAAAACTCCAAACATCGATCGTCTGGCCCGGATGGGAACCCGTTTTGATCGGGCATACTGTCAATTTCCCCTTTGCAGTCCCAGCCGGGTTTCCCTGATGACTGGGCTTCGCCCGGACACCACCAAAATCTTCGAACTCCAGACCGATTTTCGCAAAAAGACCCTGCCCAATGTTACCACCCTCCCCCAGCTCTTCTCCCAAAACGGATACTTTGTCGCCCGGGTCGGAAAAATATTCCATTATGGCAATCCTGGCCAGATTGGCACGAACGGCCTCGATGATCCCCTTTCCTGGCAAGAACGCCATAACCCCAGGGGGCGCGACAAGGACGAAGAAAAAAAACTAACCAACCATACCCCGAAACAAGGGCTCGGATCCTCGCTCAGTTTTCTTGCCGCCGAAGGCGCGGATGAGGAACAAACCGATGGCATGGTGGCTTCCCGGGCCATCAAGTTGATGGAGGATCACAAGGAAAAGCCCTTTTTTATCGCGGCGGGCTTCTTTCGCCCCCACTGCCCCTTCATTGCCCCCAAAAAATATTTTGACATGTATCCGATCGATTCTGTCGGTTTTGTCGAAGAACCAAAGGGGCACCGGGAAACCCTTTTGCGCCCGGCAATCGCCTCCACCCAGCCCTTTCCCAATTTCGGGGTGTCGTTGGACAAGGCCCGTGAGGCCAAACGGGCCTACTACGCGGCCATCTCCTTCGCGGATGCCCAGGTGGGCAGGCTGCTTGACGCGATCGAAAGACTCAAGCTTTCCGATAACACCATCATTGTGTTTTGGAGTGATCATGGATATCTCACCGGGGAGCATGGCCTCTGGATGAAGCAATCGCTTTTCGAGGAATCCGCGAGGGTTCCCCTTGTGATTGCCGATCCAAGGCAAAAATCCAAAGGTCTCCCAAGTGGACGAACGGTGGAACTGGTCGATCTCTATCCCACCCTTGCCGACCTCGCCGGATTCAAAATCCCGGAATCCCTCCATGGCGCCTCCCTTCGCTCGCTCCTCGACAACCCCTCGGCGGCACGCAACCGTCCCGCCTTCACCCAGGTCTGGCGGTCTGGTTTTCCCGGACATTCGGTGCGAACCGAACGCTTCCGGTACACCGAATGGGACAATGGAAAAAAAGGAGCGGAACTTTATGATCACGATGTTGACCCGGGCGAATTCCGGAATTTGGCCAAAAATCCCGACCAGTCCAAAACCGTGGAGGAACTTCGATCGCTTGTCCTGAAAAATTGGCCAAAAGAATCTTTTTCCAACATTGGCGGCCCGAAAACTCTTGATAAATAGGCCCCCGGCCCTGTTTGAAAAACCAACCAAGGACCCCTCATCCAAATGAAGGCTAACGACTGGAAAAAACCGTTTGATTTTGACGCGAAATATGGCCAGGGTTACGATTTCCTGATTCGGGCCATCATGCCCGATTATGACTCGTTGTTCCCAACAACGGCGGGACTGCTGGGCGAGGCGGTTCCGGAAAGCGGCCGGGTGCTTGTTGTCGGATGCGGCACGGGAACGGAGTTGGAGGTTTTCGCCCGGATGCGACCCAACTGGTCCCTTACAGGGATCGACACCTCACCGACGATGATCTCGACCTGCCGGGAAAAACTGGTTGGCCATCGTGACCTCGCCCTCCATGAAGGGACTCTGGAAACTCTCCCCCCGGCGTCACCTTTTGACGGGTGCACCTCGATTCTGGTGATGCATTTTATCAAGGATGATGGCTCCAAATTGGCGTTTTTGCGCCAGATCCGGGCGAAACTTCGCCCGGGGGCCATGCACATCCACCTTGATGCCGTGGCGGGCCCCGGAACAAGGGGTTGGCAAACCATGATGAGCGCCTGGAAACGGATCACTCTCGAACGGGGTCTGCCCCTTGATCGGTGGGAATCGCTTCAGGCCCAAATCGAAGCCGGGCTCTTTCGTGTGAGCGAGGAAAGGATGGAGGAGCTTTTTCGGGAGGCGGGATTCACCGATATCCAACGCTTCTGGATGTCGATCCACCATATCGGATGGCTCATGAGGGCCGGTTGAGCCATCCGTACTTCCCATTCTTTGTGAAAATCATTCCGGCTGAAAGTGAAGGGCGCCGGAATTCATGCAAAATCGCAAACCGGTCGGGGCCGGGCCATCCTCGAAAACATGTCCCAGGTGGGCATCACAGCGGCTGCAAAGCGCCTCGACCCGATGCATATTGTGACTCCAGTCGTGTTGGCTCGAGACAGCTCCTTCCGTGAGTGGGCGGAAAAAACTGGGCCAACCCGTGCCTGAATCGAACTTGGTCGACGAGGAAAAAAGCGGTTGACCGCAACAAACACACAAATAAGTGCCCGCGGCATGATTATCCCAATAGGCGCCTGTGAATGCCCTTTCGGTGCCCTGTTTGCGGGCAATGCGAAACGCCTCGGGCGTTAAAACCGCTTTCCACTCCTCCTCGGTCCTGATCACTTTTTCCGGCATTTTCCAATCCCCTGAAATTCGTTGCGAACGCCCCACCCCTATTCATAGACAAAGGGCTTACCGCAAAAGCCCATCCTCCCGGATGGTCAATTTGGGAACGGAATTTCCCTCAATCCAGGCTTCATATCTGCCGTCGTTGGCCCGAATCCGAACCATCTCTTTGGCGAAAGGCGCGGTGTTGAGCCCGAGTTCCCCGATGCTTGGGGCAAATTTGCTGTTTTTCCCCCGATAGGCGAGTTGGGCGGCATGAATACGCCCCAAAAGCAGCCTCGCTGGCGCCTGAATATCGGTTGGCAAAGGCTTGAATCCGTCCTCGGGCCCGACAAACACGACGGAACCCCAGCGCTCGGGAAGGTGCATGTTGATCTCCCCCTGGGGCGACCAGACCCAGTTTCGTTCGGGCTTTCCGGGTTTTTTTACATATTTTCCCTCCTTCACATCCCATTCCCATTCGACCCGTGAAAAGTTGATCCTCCATCGATCCCCGGTTTTGGGTGGAACTCCGCCTCCAATTTCCCCAAGACTCTTCCAGGGGAGGAAAATCTCAATCGACCAACCTTTGTCGGTGTCCGTCGGGTCATTGATGGTCCCGTCCAGATGGACCGCCGTTTTCACCCCTTTGAACTCGAAACTGTCCATCGCCAGTCCCCCATCCCGATAGGGTTTGGTCAAAAGGAGGTCCCAGGTCGTGTTCCGCGCGTTCATTTCCAGTTCGGCATAGTTTTGGCAATCGCCATCCGGATCGAGGAACACCTCAAAATCGTTGTCCAGATGAAAGATATAGCTGTCGTGTTCGGTGAAGACCCCCTGGAGGTGGGGCTCCTCCATTTGCACCCCGATGTAAAGGCCCGCCGCGTCGTGAAGCATTTTCACGCGGGTCGCGAGGGGAGGTTTTGGTTTTTTTGAACCCTCAATATCCTCGAAATGGTCCGACCAGGCCGCCTTGGCCCAGGCGGCATCATCCAGCTTTCCATCCAATTGGATGGATTGGGTGACAAATGGCGCGGCGATCGTCCGGGGAACCCCTGTCTTCGGGTCGCCCACGCCCTGGGATCCGGTTTGAATCCATCCCGCCAAAAGCGATCCCGCAAACCCCGCCACCAGCATTCCACGAATCATTCGATCGTCCTCCCCAAAAGCGCCCGTTTGTTTGTGCCCGTCCGTTCGTCTGATCTTTTTCTAAACACACCGCATCAACCGCTCTATCACCGAATCGGCGACAAATTTCCCCTCGTGGGTGAGGCGAAACCCCTTCGAATCGGATTCCAGAAATCCCTGCCCGACAAGTCTTTCCAACTCCGCCGCGAAAAACGATTGGGGATCGAAGCCGGTTTGTTCATGGAACCTTTTTGCCTCGACCCCTTCGAGGCGTCGCAAGTTTTGGGCCATGGTTTCCACGGCCCGTTCGCGTGGTTTTAGTGTCTCCGACTGGAACACGGGCCTTGTCCCCACGGAGCAAAGCCGGATGTAGCGCTCCAAATCCCTCGTGTTGACATCCCTCGACAATCCGACATATCCCGCCGCACCCATGCCCAAGCCATAATGGGCCTCGTTGGCCCAATAGACACCGTTATGGGCGCAGCGTCTGTTTTGCCTCGCAAAATTGGAGATCTCATAATGCTCATAATTGGAGGCGCGAAGCGTGGCGATCGCGTGGGCGTACATCTCCCGCTCGATATCCTCCCCCACAGGCTTCACCATCCCAAGCCGCACCCGCTTCTCCAGGGGAGTCCCTTTTTCATAGGTCAGCCCATAGGTGCTTATATGATCCGTTCCAAGTCCGATGGCTTCCCGGAGGTCACTTTGCCATTGGAGAATCGTTTGCCCCGGAGCCCCAAAAATCAAATCCAGGGAAACCACCAATCCTTCTTCCTTTACCCGATTCACCGCCTCGCGAACGGCATCGGGATCATGGGGCCGGTCCAGACTCTGAAGGGTTTCCCTGGAAAACGATTGGGCGCCCAGGCTGATTCGTGAGAATCCCGCTTCCGCCAATAGTTTGATCTTTTCCCGTGAAAGCGATTCCGGATTGGCTTCAATCGAAACTTCCCCCCCATTTTGAACAGCCAAACCGTCCCGAAGGATGGAGCACAAAAAAACCAATTGTCGGACACCAAGATGGCTGGGAGTGCCCCCTCCCACAAAAAGGGTTCGCAGGGGCTGAATCCTGCCCCAAAGGGCGATTTCCTGGGAAAGCGCGGTCAAATAGGCATCGATCCTGTCATCTTTGCCCGTGGCGATGGCAAAGTCGCAATAGCCGCATTTGTGCGCGCAAAACGGGATATGCACATAGGCCGCCCGGGGGTGGATCCAGGGTGGATCCGGAGGGTCGGTTCTTGCGGGTGCGGGATTCATCCAAAGTGTCGTGGGTTGGGTGTCACTGGTTGTCGTAAGATGTCCTTTCTTGAGGATAGGTGTTTTGGCGCGGATTGTTCACGCGGACACGCCTGGTTTGGACGAAGGCTTGGGGGATGGTCATGAAGCTCGCTGGAAAGGTGGCACTGGTTACGGGTTCTGGTGGCGGAATCGGCAAAGCCTCGGCGATCGCCCTGGCACAGGAAGGCGCCGATGTCATCCTCAACGATATCCGTTTTCCCGAGGGCGGAAGCGATACTCTTGGCCACATCCTTGCGCTGGGACGCCGCGCCGTTGAAATCGTTTGTGATGTTTCCGACCAGGCGGCCGTCGAAGCGATGTTCACCAAAGCCCAGACCCAATTTGGCGTCATCGATATCCTCGTCAACAGCGCGATCTATAGCGACCGGGAATTTTTTCACAAAGCCGACATGAAGGGCTTCCACAAAACCATTGATGTCAGCATGTGGGGAGCCCTTTACAACCTGAGGGCCTTCGCGAACCGCCTTCTTGAAGCCAAAAAGCCGGGGAGCGCGGTCCTTATCAGCTCGCCACACGCCCATGTCGCAACCCCTTCCTGTATGGCCTACAACATGGCCAAAGCCGCCCTGGACCAGATGGGGCGAACCGCCGCCATCGAGCTGATCGGCGAGGGAATCCGGGTAAACATGATCTATCCGGGCTGGACCGACACCCCCGGCGAACGCAAATTCTTTACCGAAGAGGTCCTCGACAAAGCCGGTCGTGGCCTGCCCATGGGACGACTTATGCAACCCGAGGAGATCGCCCGGGGCGTGGTCTTCCTTTGCGATCCCGCAAGTGATTCCATCACAGGCTCCATCCTTTCGATCGATGGGGGAACACAGCTTCCCTGGTGGTCGAAGCGTGGAACGGGCGCGTTCTAGCTTTCCTTCCCACCAAACCCATGGCCCAATTTGCCAACGATCCCAAAATGAGCAGGCGATTTACTTTTCTTGGAACCGGAACATCCGTGGGTGTGCCCATGTTGGGGTGTTCCTGTTCTGTTTGCCGGTCCGACAATCCCAGAAACCACCGTTACCGGTGCGCGGCGCTGGTGGAACTATCGGGCACCAACTTTCTGATCGACACGCCCCCTGAACTGCGGTTGCAGCTTTTGCGGGCGGGAACAGCCCACATCCATGCGTGTTTGCTGACCCACTACCATGCCGATCACATTCACGGCCTGGATGATCTTCGCCCCATCCCCAAAATCATCGGAGGCCCCGTCCCGCTCTGGTGTTCAGGCGACACCGAAAGACGGATTCGCGAATCGTTCTCCTATGCTTTTGGTCCGGCCTCGGAACAGATGACCTCGGGATTCATTCCCAAGCTATCTTTTGCCCGGCTAACCCCGGGTCCCAACGAGGTGCTTGGGGAAAAGGTTGTCGCCATTCCTCTTGAGCATGCCCATTTTGATGTGTTCGGATTCCGTTTCGGCGATGTGGCATATTGCACAGATGTCAACAGGATTCCGCGCTCGAGCATGGAGATGCTCGAGGGACTGGATGTGTTGATCCTGGACGGACTCCGGAAAGAACCGCACCCCGCGCATTTCAGCGTCGGCCAGGCGCTTGAAATCATTGAAAAACTCGAACCAAGACAAGCATATCTCACCCACATCAGCCACGATCTCGACCATGACGAGGTCAACGAATCGCTGCCGGGAAATGTCCGCCTGGCCTACGATGGGCTGAGCTTCGCCTTCTAGGGAGCCCCTGATGTCCCCAACCCAGGCACCCTCGGATCTCCCTGTTCCCGATGGCTTTCCGGCGGAACTTTTCGCGGAGCTGTCCCGGCATGGCCAAACCCGCCTGCTGCTTGGCTGGAGGGGGCTCGACACCATCGCCAGGGAAATTCTCCTGAAGCAGATTCGCAATGTGGATTTTGATCTGATTGCCTCTCTTTGGAAATCCCGGAACAACGCGACCGGCGTGGCGCCGACCGACTTTTGCGCCCCAAATTATTTCGATCCCTGCAGGGATCCCGACGAATCCCGGGCCTGCGTCGCGGCGGGAAAAGAGGCCCTTTCAAGGGGGAAAGTCGCTTGCGTGCTGGTCGCGGGCGGTCAGGGAACCAGGCTTGGCGC
Organism: uncultured Singulisphaera sp.; assembly: GCA_963923115.1. Taxonomy (GTDB): domain Bacteria; phylum Planctomycetota; class Planctomycetia; order Gemmatales; family Gemmataceae; genus SYLG01. Next base: position 1,902 of record CAWUOD010000036.1, on the reverse strand, counting down.
CACCGTCCCCAAGGGTTGCATGCAGGTAGGACCCATTTCGGGAAAATCCCTTTTCCAGTACCATTGCGAACGAATTCGGGCCCTATCAAGGAAGTTTTCCGTCGGGATCCCGCTCCTTGTGATGACAAGTCCGGCAACCCATGAGGCCACCCAGACTTTCTTTAAAGAGAACAAGGGCTTTGGACTTGCGCCGGATCAGCTTCACTTTTTCCAGCAGGGAACCATGCCGGCGGTGGATCTGGAAACCGGGCGTCTGCTTTTGGAGGCCCCGGGCCGAATTTTCGCCTCGCCCGATGGACACGGGGGGTGTCTCGCCGCGTTGGCCGGACAGGGATGGCTGGACTGGATGGCCAAAAAAAGCATTGAACAGATCTTTTATTTCCAGGTGGACAACCCCCTGGTTAAAATCGCCGATCCCCTATTCCTGGGCTATCATCTGCGCCAAAACGCCGAGGTCTCCTCCCGATTTGTGGAAAAAACGATCGCATCGGAAAAGGTTGGTGTGTTCGCCCAAACGGATGGCCACCCGATGGAACATGGAAAGGACGCGGGCGCCCGTTGCGCCCTGTTGGAATATTCGGATCTGACACCAGAACAAACACAAGCCAAAGCCGGGGATGGCGGCCTTTTGTTTCGCTGTGGCAGTCCGGCCATCCACCTATTTTCGAGAACATTTCTGGAAGAGGTCGCTCCCGGACACGCCAGACTTCCGTTTCATTTGGCAAAAAAGAAAGTCCCTTATGTGGACGATCAGGGCACACCGATTGTCCCGCAGTCCGAAAACGCCCTGAAGTTCGAAAAATTCGTCTTTGACGCGCTCCCTTTGGCCAGGCGTTGGACCCTGGTCCGATCCCTTCGTGAGGAAGAATTTTCCCCTCTGAAAAACGCCACGGGGCCGGACTCTCCCGCGACCGTTCGGTCCGGCCTGGTCGGGCGCAATCGGGCGTGGTTGGCCGCCGCGTTTTCGGATGACGCCAACGCAATGGAAGCCTCACAACAAGAGTTGCTAGCCGGCCTCGATTTGGAAATTTCCCCACTTTTGGCGACCGATCCCGAGGATTTGAGGGCCCAACTTGGGGCTGGCGACCTTGGGAGCGTTTTGGCCCGGGCCCAAAAGGGATCGTTGCATCTCAAGGCCGCTTCGGAATAGGATGGCCAGAATTCCGGTTTGGTTGGAAGGTTCAGGGATGGATGGTTTTTTCAAGGAGGTTGGGGTTCGATGATTCACGCAATGATCATGGCGGGTGGCGGTGGAACCCGGTTTTGGCCTCGCAGTCGCAAGGCGCTCCCCAAACAATTTCTCAGCGTCACGAATGGCGCCACCCTGCTCCAGGCCGCGCACGAGCGCCTTGAGGGGCTGGCGGGAACCGGAAATGTGTGGATCATCACGGGCGATGCCTATCGCCAATCCACCCTCGACCAACTCCCCGGCTCCTCTTTGGATCGGATTGTGGGCGAACCCGTCGGGCGGGACACGGCGCCATGCGTGGCTCTCGGCGCGGCACTTATCGCCGAAGTCGATCCGGAAGGCGTCATGGTCGTCACACCAGCGGATCATGTGATCGAGCCGGTTCGTGAATTTGTCCGGGCTGTTCGCGCCGCCGCGCAATTGGCGACAGATAACAAGGATGCCGTGGTCACCTTTGGAATCCGTCCCACCTACCCGGCAACGGGCTATGGATATATCCAACGGGGCAAACCAACCGAAGGCCCACTCGGGGTCAAGGCGTTCGAAGTGGGAGGTTTTCGCGAAAAACCCGCCCCTGATGTCGCGGAGCGCTTCTTCCAATCGGGTGAATATTATTGGAACTCGGGAATCTTCGTTTGGCGCGCCGCCACCATCCTCGATGCCCTCAAGGCAAACAAGCCAGGCATCCATGAAGGAGTCACCAAAATCGCCAA
>CAWUOD010000035.1:0-12643 GCA_963923115.1 uncultured Singulisphaera sp. | reverse complement strand
CCGAGTTCGTGGCGAACTGCTCCGGACTGGCCCGGGGACATGATAAGCAAAAGCGTAAGAAGCGGTGACATGGACGGGTGCCTCGTTTTTTAATGTGGCGTGATGCGCTTCCACAATCCCATGGCCTGGGGAGCGGGGAAACCATTCACCGTAAGCGAAAGGGAGCCGTCACGGTTTTCGAGACGAAGCTCAAGGGTGTTTCGTCCCTTCCAGCGGGGATCCTCCGGAGGCGTCCTGGCAGAAAGGCGCAGTATCCGCTGGTTGGCGGAGCCGATAAACCGCCTTTGCGGTTCGGGATTGTCTTTTTGATAGGGGCCATCGACCAGGATGTCGGTGTGATTCAACAGGGAAAGGATGTCGGGATCGTTTCGGGCCAAGAGTTCCTCGTGGGTGGAACCGGAAAAGAGTAGGACATCCAGACCAAGATTTTGGGCAAAGCGGGCAAATGGGGCAAGGGCTTTTGCATGGGAGGTTGGTTCTCCTCCCAGCAAGGTGAGTCCATCGAGAGTGTGTTTTTTATGCGCGGCCTGAAGTTGGTCGCAGAGATCGTCGAGAGTTTGGGGAGTTCCGCCTTCAAAAGGGAGCATCTCGGGGTTGCAGCATCCCGGACATCGCAGTGGGCAACCCTGCACCCAAAGGGCGAACCGCTTACCGGGTCCCTCGGACTCGGTACACGCAATCATCCGGGCGACAGGAATCATTGTTGCCATGGACTTTATGCTAGGGGTCTGCAAGGGGATTAGGCCAACAGTTGGTGGCCAGGCGTCCCCAAGCTTCCATGGGTTTGCCTTGGTTTTTCGATTGTTAGGGGATTCGGGAACGACTTTGCTAATGGATAGAAACAAAAAAACCGGGGGTATAAAACCCCCGGTTGAAGGATAACTTCCTGGTCGTCAAACCAATGAGATGCAACTGACCCAAGCTGCATTCCCACCCGTTTTCACCCGTCCCCCCACGAGACGGCCCCGGATTTCCCGCGAAACCGAGGTACCCTGAAGCAATGAACCCTCCATGGTGTCCCGGGGAAGGATAACCCCGGGCGCGTCGTCCCTGACGCATGGACAGGCTAATATCCCTGGGAGTTTTGGGGCGCAATACCAATTTTCCCGATTCCCGACTTTTTTTGGATTCGGAAAAATGGACCAGTCGGACCACAGGCGGTGGATCCGAGGTCCCGGGGTGGGAGCGGTTCCTGCTTGAAGGGGGGATCCTGGAGGGGTAGACTTCGTGGAAACGGTGCCTGGATTAACCTGGAAGGGGATCACAATGGGATTCAGAAAGTCTTTGGCGTTTTTGCTGATGTTTTCCGGGGGCGTTTTTGCTCCGGGAAGCCTGAGCGCCCAAAAGGGAAATGAAGGGACTGAGGCGACCGGCAATTTCCCACCCATTTCCATCGAGCGGATCCGAACCGATTTGAAATACCTTTCCAGCGAACCTCTGCAGGGGCGGGGTGTTGGAACCAGGGGCGAGGAATTGGCCACCGACTATATCGCCTCGCAATTGGAAAAAGCGGGGATCAAACCGGCCGGAACCAAGGGTACCTACTTTCAGCCCGTGCCCCTTGTATTGGTCAAAACCGGACAGGGTGCCACTGTGGAACTGATCAAAGGGGCGAATGTCTCCCCTTTGAAAATGGAGGATGAATTTGCCGGGACCAACAACACCCAGCAAGACGAGGACTTTGAGGGGGATGCGGTTTTCGTGGGCCATGGGATCTCGGCGCCCGAGTTTGGCTGGGACGATTACAAGGATGTGGATGTTAAGGGGAAGGTGGTGGTGCTCTTCACCAATGAACCACCCTCCGAAGATCCGAAATTCTTCAACGGCAAATCGCTCACCTATTACGGACGCTGGACATACAAGTTTGAAGAGGCGACACGCCGCGGAGCCAAAGCCGCTTTTATCATCCACACACCTGAAACGGCTGGCTATCCCTATTCCGTGGTGAAGACCGTCAAGGGTGCCCAACTCCAACGCGAACCGGGAGCGCCTGCTTTGGCGTTTGCCGGTTGGCTCTCTTCCCAGGCGGGGGAAAAGGTTTTGGCCTCGATAGGCCTTTCCGTTTCCGACGCATTGAAAAAAGCCGACACAAAGGGATTTGTTCCCATTCCGCTGGGAACACGCTTCAAGGGGCACATTCCCACAACCGTGCAAAAAATCGCATCCAAGAATGTCGCCGGGATGATCGAGGGGAGTGACCCGGAGCTGAAGTCGGAAATTGTTTTGTTCACCGCACACTGGGACCACCTGGGCGTTGCCAAAACTTCGCCCGGCCGTGAGGAGGCGTTCCCCGGAGCCCTGGATAATGGGAGCGGCTGTTCGCTCCTTCTGGAATTGGCGCGGGCGTGGGCCGGGACCAACCCGAAGCCAAAGCGTTCGGCGCTATTCCTCTTTACCACTGCCGAGGAGAGCGGCCTTTTGGGCGCATCATACTATGCGCTCCATCCGCTTGTTCCGCTGGGAAAGACAGCGATGAACTTCAACTTTGATACTATTTCCCCCGTGGGAATCCCCGAGTCGATTGTGCTCAACGGTTCGGAACGAACGACCGGCTGGAAGATGCTTCAGGAAGTCGCGGCGAAACATTCTTTGGAGATTGAACCGGACAAGAAGGGACACCTGGGTTATTTTTATCGTTCGGATCATTTTGCCCTCGCCAAAGGTGGCGTTCCCGCCTTTTCCGTGGGGCGGGGGGAAAAGGTCAAAGGGAAACCGGCCGATTTCTCAAAGAAGATGGCGGAAGATTTCATCGCCAACATCTACCACACCCCCAAAGACAAATTCCGCGAGGATTGGGATTTTGAGGGGTATCCGGTTCTGATCCGCTTTGCCCTGGAAGCGGCGGGTGAAGCCGCCAACGCAAGCGGCTTGCCTACCTGGCTGCCGGGAGATGAATTTCGCGCAGCAAGGGAAAAGAGCGGAGTGCGATAGGCCAAAAGGAGTTGGGGGCAAGCTTTTGACTTGCCCCCATAGCCATTGGATCGTTTGTAACGGAGTTTATTCTTCGCCGGGAAGTTGGAAATTTCGTGCTCTCAGCAGGATGTAAAGGTCTTTGTTGTTGCCATTGGTTCCCGTCAGGAGTTGCCGCCTGATTGTTGATAGTGGCGATTGATAAAGTCGTTTTGGATCCAGAGGAGCTTTTGGAAGGCTCTCAGGGTTGTTTGTGTTGTCGAAGGATCAAGGCCCAGCGAGAAGAGCAGCTCCGTGAGGACATCGGATAGGTATCCCATCAGGGCATTCATCTGCACAAGCGGGATGTCGATTTCCGGATTGCCTCCTTGGGGTGTGTGGATTTTCCCCACCATGTCGAGGTAGGGTACCATCCGTTCATCACAAGACCGGCCCAACACCTGCATGAAGTACCGGGAGAGGTGCTCCTTGCGGAACTGAACATGGGGATGATTCGCGGTGAGGCTGCCCAGACCTTTGGGTGTGTCTCCTTCAAACCCCGATTGGCGCGGCAGGAAGTGTCTGGCCGTGCAATCGAAGCCAAGAAGCTTTTCGTAGGTCTTCTCGACAATTTGCGGTATTAGGGGTCCCAAATAAGGACCAATTGCCTGAACCGCCGCCGTGTCCTCCGGGCCAAATCCAATGAATTCAGCCAGATACTGGAAACGGTAGGTTAGGTCCGCTTCCAGTTTCGATTCGTCAATGGTCTTAAGGGACACAGTCCGCTCCTTATACCCCTAACTGGAGAAGTTGCCTTGGGGGTTCGGCCTCGGTCAGCTTGAGATCGAACTTTTCCTGCAAAACCTTGAACACATTGGGGGTGACAAAGGCGGGTGGAACGGGGCCAAGTCGGATCCCCTTCACACCAAGCGCCAGGAGACTGAGGAGCACGGCCACCGCCTTTTGCTCGAACCAGGAGAGGACAATCGAAAGTGGCAGGTCGTTGACCCCGCAATTGAAAGCCTTTGCAAGTCCAAGGGCGACCTGAACGGCGCCATAGGCATCGTTGCATTGGCCCATATCGAGGAACCGGGGAAGGCCCGCGACGGTGCCGTAGTCGTGGTTGCGGATCCTGTACTTGCCACAACCCAGGGTCAGAATGACCGAGTTGTTGGATGTTCCATGGGCCAGTTTGGTGTAGTAGTTGCGGCCGAGTTCCGCGCCATCGCATCCACCAATCAGGTAGAAGTGCTTGATCTCGCCGGATTTGACCGCGTCCACAACCTTGTCGGCAAGGCTCAGGATCACACTGTGATGGAAGCCGATGGTCGATTCCCGCACCTTGCGTTCGGGCAGGGGAGCACATTTTTTTGCCATCGCGATCACTTCGGAGAAGTCGTTGTTCTTCAATCGCTTGCCGCCGGGCACGGCGGTGATGCGCGTTGTGAAAAGGCGTTCTTTGTAGGAGTCGGGTGGAATCAACACGCAGTTGGTCGTCGCGACAATGGGGCCGGAGAAAGCGGGGAAATCCCACTGCTGGTTTTGCCAGGCGCCACCGTAATGTCCGGCGAGGTGGGGATGGGCCCGGAGTTTGGGATAGCTATGGGCCGGGAGCATTTCCCCGTGGGTATAGACATTGACCCCCTGTCCCGCGGCCTGTTCGAGCAGATCGGCGAAGTCGACCAAATCGTGTCCGGTGACAAGTATGCCGGGGCCGGCTTTGGTTCCCTCGTAGACGGTTGTCGGAGTGGGAGCGCCGAAACGCTCGGTATGCCCCTCATCGAGAAGTTGCATGACCCGGACATTTTTCCGTCCGCACTCCAGCACCAGTTCAAGCAGGCTCTCCATGTCGAAGTTGACATTGGTCAGGGTGGAGAAAAGGGCTTCCTCAATGAATTCGCTGACCGAGTCATCGGTCTTGCCAAGGCGTCTGGCATGGTTGGCGTAGGCGGCCATTCCTTTCACGCCATAAAGGAGGATTTCCTGTAGCGATTGCATATCGGGATCTTTGCCACAAACGCCGATTTCCGTGCAACCCCGGCCGCCTTGTGTCTGCTCGCATTGATTGCAAAACATGGAAACTCCATTTTGATTCGGGGAATTCGGTCTACAAAGGGGGAGGAAATCCTGCCGAACACCGGCGGGATCCGGCTTTTTGGATTTCGTTTTCCCGTCGAAGGAGGAGAGGGGAAATGTGGATCAGAAAGTCCGGTATTTGGAAAGTCTAGCCCATAACATTATGGAGATCAAGATCTATTATTCCATTTTTGTTCGGGGCACGGATGATGGGCCATTTGGTTCACCCCGCGACCCAAGGAATATTCATCACTCCATGCCGCAATGGGTTCCGTTGACATTCACCAAGGATTTGGAATTCGCCGCCATAAATAACTGGATAACAACGGTTTGAGTCATTGGGGCATCCGTTTTCCCCCCGACATTCCCTATCGGTTCCAAACAGTTAAGGAGGCAAAACCAGACGCTAAGGCAGGCTTCTTTTACCGCTTTATGATCTTTGCTTCCGGATTCATAAAGAGCGTTCCCGCCTTGGCCCGCACCTCGCAGATCAGCACGACATCCTTTGCGGGTTCTTTCACTTCAAAATCGAGGGTGCGAACGGTCCAGGCGTTGTTTCCCGCCAGACCAGATCGTCCCTTTTCTCCGGAGATCCGGAGGTCGGCTCCCGACCCCTTGGGGTCCATCAGGGGCACAATCCCGTCCGTCTTCATCCTGACCTCGAGGCGATAGTTCCCCTTGGCCAGGGTCACCTTGTTTCTCCAGCCCCCGGCGGTGGGCTGATTGGGCACAAGGACCATAGACGCTATTTTTTGTCCATTAACATCGGATTCGGCAACTTTTGGTTGCCCCTGTTCGATCTGGGGTTGCCAGCCACGGATCGTTTCGAAACCTTCGGGGCCAAACACAAGGGGTCCCGGATCCCGGATCTTAACGCCTTCGGCAATGGCCTGGTAGCGCCCCTTGATGCGCTCACGAAGCCCTTTTACCTGCTCGGCATGTCCATTGGCAAAGTCCTTACCCAGCGAGTCCACAAGAGGTTTGATCCTTTTTAGGGCCGGGTCGATGATTCCATCGATGGACTTGGCTTCAAACAGGGGAAGGAGCGCCTCAACACGCTTGCGGTAGAGCCTGCGCCATTGGGGATCGGCATTGACCGCAGCGGCGACGATCGCACCCGGGGCCTCCATGACGGGGTAGCCTTCCCAAAGCTGGTCCATGCCATGGGGCAGGAATACCGCTTTTTTGGATCCGGGATTAAAATAAATTCGGTAGTTGTTCCGATTGCGGGCATATCCGTCCCAGTGCCCAAGCATTTGTTCGACCGCGAGAAACGAAATCATCTCCTCGATGTCAAGCAATTTTTCCAGGGCGATTTTCCGCTTGGTCTGGTCTGGTTCGCGGCAGGCGGCGAGGAGGGCCTTGAGTTCGCGTTTGTCATCCGGTCCCGGACCGCTATCGCGCTGGAGGTCGGCATCAATATCCTGAAGGAACCCTCCATCGTAAAGGCTTCCCTTGTTGTCACCAAAATGCCTTTTGAGGAAATCGGAATCAAAACCCTCCTTGAGGACAAACAGCCCCAGGTCCCGATTATTGATCCGCAAGCGGGCGTGGGTGACCCGGGTGGCCGGGACCCTGGCGGCGGCGGAAATGGAAGATCCAATCAGTTCATTCAGGTAGGTTGGATCCTGGACGGAATTATTCAGATGGAACTTGTCCATGCCCTGATATTTCTGCCCACGGTGATATTTATCCATGTTAAGAGTTAATGCCGGGCGATCATCGTAGGGTCGTGTGCTACCAGCAGCCCCTTTGATCTTGATCCCAATTTCGACTGGTTTGGTCCCGTTGGCGCTGAATTGAGCCTTTACATAGGTGCGGGGTTCCTTTCGGAGCCCGTTTTCGGATTCGGGGGAAAGTTGGAGTCGTATTTCGGGGATTGGTCCCTGAAAGAAAGTGTCCGAAGGGTTTTGGCCGAAACCAGCGACAAAACAAACCAGCCAAATGATTCCCATGGCGGGAACTCCACGGGGGGAAGAACAGGAAAAGTATAGAGCCGTCCCATACCACCACAATGCCAAACCTATGAACAGGGGTTAAAATTAACAGCTGATAACCAGAAAGGAATGCGGGGATCAAAAAAAGGATTTGGGGAAAAATCCGGGCCTGATGGAACACATTGGGAAAGGGGTTGGCCAAAAAGCAGACCTGTTGGACAAAAAACGGCTTATTGGGGGAACAGGTAGGGATTTCAACGGGATATTTGGCGCTGTTGAAGGAAAAAAGAAGACCTATGCGGGCCAAACACGGGAATGTGTCGTATGTTAAGAAAATGATCGGGGAAAAAAGGGCTGAAAGGCCGATATTGACCCGGAACGGAGAAGCTTATTGTCTTGACAGGTCACTTTGGCCCGGGATAAGATGGCAACTTCCCGAACAAGCGATCAGCTAAGAACGCAGGAGTAGGTTGTGGCGGCCGCTGGCAACGAAAAAATGCGCATCCGGATCCGGATGGAATCGTACGATCACGAAGTTCTTGACCGGACGGCCAAGGAAATCGTGCAAACGGCGGAGCAAACGGAAGCAACCGTTCACGGACCGATTCCTCTTCCTACCAGGGTTGAGCGTTATACGGTGCTTCGCAGCCCGTTTATCGATCGTAAATCACGAGAGCAGTTTGAGATTCGCACTCACAAGAGAGTAATCGATATTCTGCGCCCGACAGGAAAGACGGTTGAAGCCCTGAATAAAGGTCTTAGCCTTCCTCCTGGCGTGGACATCAAAATCAGGGTCCTTGCAGCAGGACTCTAAGAGTTTGGGGCGCGTTAGCGCCTTTTTTCAAGGTCCGGTTTTGCCGGACCTTGCTGCTTCACCGGGGTAATCCCGGATTCCTGTGATGGTCCTTTGCCCATATATGCCTCCGGCTCTTTCGACCTGAGGGGCATTGGGTGTTGGATTTCGGCACAACAAAGTGCCGAGGAACACAGAACAATCATTGGCCCAAGCTGGTAATTACGCCGGTTTGGCCTGTATTTGGGGTTGGGACATGTTGAGCTTGAAGGTTTATAACCGGCAGGGTCAGGAAGTGGACCAAGTCGAGGTAAATCCCTCCGACTTTGGTGGACGGGTCAACCGTCAGCTCCTTCACGACGCCGTTGTTCAATATTTGGCTAACCAGCGTGCTGGTACCCACTCGACACTGCGCCGAGGCGAAGTTGCGGGTAGTACCAAAAAACTGTTCAAGCAAAAAGGAACAGGCAACGCTCGCGTGGGCAACAAGCGCACCAACAAGCGTCGTGGTGGTGGTACCGCGAAGGGCCCAAAACCCCGCGATTACTCCTACTACATGCCCAAAAAGGCACAGCGCGCCGCAACCCGCATGGCCATCCTGTCGAAATTCGAAGACAACCAGGCCATTATCATCGAAGATTTGGCCATTGCGACGCCAAAAACCAAGGAAATCAAAGGCGTATTGACCGCCTTGAAGCTTCTTGGAGCGAAAGAAGCAGCTCAAACCGAGGGATTCGACGCGAACCTCAACGGCGTTAGCTGCCTTATTGGTGTTGCCAAGGGTGAAACCGAAGAAGGCAAAACCAACCACAAGAATCTCTATCTTTCGGCCCGCAATCTCCCGACCGTTCGGGTAGCTCCCGCCGACGAACTGAATGTTTACCAAATCCTCCGCCAAAAGCGTCTGGTCCTTACAAAGTCGGCCCTCCAGGCATTGACCGCCAAGGTTCGTCGCGAAACGGCCAACGCCGCGAAGGGAGCCTAATCATGACCCAGCAAAATCAAAAGTATGGCTACTATGGGCACCTGAGCAATGCGGTCCGCCCCGCTGGCCCTTCTCTTGAGCCACATCAGGTTATCCTTCGCCCTCTGGTTACTGAAAAGTCGACCGAGTTGAGCCAGGACAAGCGCACCTATGCTTTCGAAGTAAGCACCTGGGCGAACAAGCACGACATCAAGGCCGCGGCCGAAACACTCTTTTCCGTGAAGGTTGAGAAGGTTCGGACGATGAACCGCGCTGGCAAAGTCCGTCGTTTCAAAAATGCTCTCGGTCGTCTTCCCCACTGGAAGAAGGCATATGTAACACTTCATCCGGACAGCCCAGCGCTCGACCTGTTCTAAGGACAGTTCGCCGATCAGGAAAACCGGCTTAAAAGAGAAGACAAACCGACGCGGCCAAACAAAAAATTTGGCTGCCCAAGTTGAGGAAAGAGAATCATGGGAGTTCGTTACTACAATCCGACGACAGCGGGGCGCCGCGGCGCCTCGGTGAGCGATTTCGCCGAGATTACAGACAAGAGCAAGAAGCCTGAAAAGTCCCTGTTGCGTCCCAAGCCCAAATCCGGTGGCCGGAACAACCAGGGTGTCATCACCCGGCGTTTCCGTGGGGGTGGTAATAAGGTTCGCTACCGCGTGATCGACTTCCGTCGTCGTCGTGATGGTCTCGAAGCCAAGGTCATTGCCATCGAGTACGATCCCAATCGCTCGGCCCGCATTGCCCTCATCCAATATGCGGACAATCAAAAAGCGTATATTCTCGCTCCCGAAGGTCTGAAAGCCGGGGATGTGATCAGCAGCGGTCCCGATTCGGAACCGAAGGTTGGTAACTGTCTGCCCCTCAAAAAGATTCCCTTGGGCATGTCAATCCACAATGTGGAATTGCAACCCGGACGCGGTGGCCAACTTTCCCGCAGCGCTGGCGTGGGTGCGGTTCTCACCGCTCGCGAATCGGATTGGGCGCAAGTCACCCTTCCTTCCGGCGAAATGCGCCGCTTGAGCTGTGAATGCCGCGCGACCATCGGGATGATTGGCAACTCGGACCACATGAACATCAGCCTTGGCAAGGCTGGTCGCAAGCGCTGGAAAGGCCGCAAGCCTCACAACCGCGGTACCTCAATGAACCCAATCGATCACCCAATGGGTGGTGGTGAAGGTCGTACAGGCGGTGGTCGTCATCCTTGTTCGCCAACAGGCGTCCTTGCCAAGGGCGGCAAGACGAGGAAGAAGCGCAAACCATCCAACAAGGCCATTGTCCGCCGTCGCCGTCCTGGCGCGCGTGCAAATAACTAATTATTCCGGAGTGGCATAGATGAGCCGTTCGCTAAAAAAAGGTCCGTATGTCGATGAGCGCCTCTACGAAAAGGTGGAGAAGAACCGCAAGTCCGGCAACCGTGAACCGATCAAGACCTGGTCCCGTGACTGCACCATCATCCCCGAGTTCGTGGGTTTGAACTTCATGGTTCACAACGGAAACAAATTTCTCAAAGTCTACATCTCCGAAGAGATGGTGGGACACAAGTTGGGTGAGTTCTCCCCAACACGGACATTCAAGGGACATGCGGGCAAGGCCAAAGCGGCACCCGGGGGCAAGTAACCCCTAGCGTCACTGGTTAACACCGGTGACGGAGCTTGGAGGATAAAGGAACCATGGCATCTCTTTACACAGCTAAGCACAGGTTTGTGCGAATGGCACCCCGGAAGATTCGCTTGTTCGCGGATCTGATTCGTGGAAAGTATGTTGATGAGGCTCTTGAGCTTCTCAGGTATTCTCCCAACCGGGGCGCCCGTCTTTTGCGCAAAGTTGTCAAAAGCGCGGTTGATAACGCCCGCGATCGTGAAGCCCAGGATCTGGGTGACCTTCGGGTGACAGAATCACGCGTCGATGGTGGTCCAATTTTGAAGCGGTCCATTCCTCGCGCCCGTGGTATGGCTTACCCAATTCTCAAGTACATGTCCCACATCGTCGTAGGCCTCAGCTATGGCGATTCACGGGACGATGCGGCACTCGAAAATAACCAGGGCGAGCAGGAATAACCCGCGCCGCAATCCACCGGAGGCAGTTGATAATGGGACAAAAAGTAAGGCCGGTTGGTTTTCGGACCGGCATCTATCTGAACTGGAAGAGCAACTGGTGTGCTAGCAAGAGGGATTTCCCCGACCTTCTGGTTGAGGACGCGAAAATCCGGCATCACATCAAGACCAAGTTCAAGAATGCTGGAATCAGCAAGATCATCATCGACCGCACCCGTGAGAAGGTGATTGTTCGCATATTTGCGGGCAAGGTTGGCGTGATCATTGGCAAGAAGGGCGCCGAAGTTGACACCTTGACCAAGGAACTGGAGGACTTGTTCCACCGCCTTATCGAGGTCAAGACCTTCGAGGTTTCCAATCCCCTTTGCGATGCGCAGATTGTTTCGCAAAGCATTTCCGAAGAACTGGAAAAGCGTGGCAGCTTCCGTCGGACCCTGAAAAAGGGTCTCGAACAAACGATGGGTGCGGGCGCCAAGGGTATCCGAATTCAAATGTCCGGCCGCCTGGGTGGCGCGGAAATGGCCCGTTGTGAAAGCGGTATGCTTGGTAGCATCCCCCTTAGCACCCTCAGGGCGAAAATCGATTATGGTTTTACCGAAGCGATGACCCCCCAGGGTCACATCGGTATCAAGGTTTGGATCAATAACGGCGATTTCTTGGCGGAGGAGACTCACGATGGCAACAATGCCCAAACGAGTAAAGTATCGAAAAAGCCAGCGCGGCAAAATAAGAGGTAATGCTTGCCGGGGCAACACGGTTGCCTATGGCGAGTACGGCCTCCAGTCGCTTGACAGTGGTTGGCTCCAATCCGAGGTGATTGAGGCTGGTCGTATCACCGCCAGTCACTCCACTCGTGGTGAAGGTAAACTGTTCATCCGCGTGTTTCCGCACAAGTCGGTAACCGCTATCCCCCTTGAAACCCGTATGGGTAAGGGTAAGGGTGAACCCGAGTTCTGGGCTGCCGTTATCAAACCTGGCATGATCCTTTACGAACTTGGTGGACTTCCGGAGGCAGCGGCTCGCGAAGCCCTTGCCAAGGTTGCATACAAGATGCCATTCCGCTGCCGGTTTGTGACCCGGCTTCCCGCGGTAGGCTAGGATTCTTGGATTCTCGGTAACCGAGAAAGGCAGGCAGGCAATGAAGGCTTCGGAAATCAGGGCGATGAACGGCGACCAAAAGGTGCTGGCCCTTTCCGATCTGTCGAAGCAGGTTATCCAGCTTCGCGTCCAGGCCGCAACGGAACGGCTCCAGTCGCTTGGTCAGATCCGCGATGCCCGCAAGGACATTGCCCGTGTCAAGACCATCCAGCGTGAAGCGGAGCTTGTCTCCATTCGCGCGGCCGCTGAAAAGGCGGAGGCGGAAGCTGCTGTGGCCCACCAAAAGGCTTACACGGATGCCGTGGCTCGCCGCAAGGAACTCAGGCGTCTCAACGAAGAAGGCGTCAAGCGGGCCAAGGAAAATCCGAAGTCCAAAGCTAAGAAGGGCGACAAGGCTGCAAAAAGCAAGCCAGCCAAGACCGCCAGCGGAAAGAGCAAGGGGAAGTAAAGAATGTCCGAGCAAACTGTTCAGACCGTTGATGTGGGAACCCGTCGCGTTGTCACCGGTGTTGTGGCTTCCGACAAGATGAACAAGACCCGCCGGGTTGAGATTCCTCGCATGGTTCGTCACCCCCGATACGGAAAGATCATTCGTCGCAAAACCATTTGCATGGTCCACGACGAGCACAACACTTGTCATGTTGGTGACTTTGTCGAAATTGTTGAATCCCGTCCACTTTCCCGCACCAAGCATTGGGAACTTGTCCGGATCATCAAGAAAGCCGCTGGCTCGACGGACAAGGCTTAGGACTGACTGTTCCCAAAAAACACAGTTTAGATTTCAGGATGGTCGGGCTTTGCAGGTCCAGGTGGATCTCGG
>CAWUOD010000034.1:0-12666 GCA_963923115.1 uncultured Singulisphaera sp. | reverse complement strand
TGGCCGTTGTACGCATAGCTCGCCAAACCGGAATCGTCAGGTGTCAAATGCCCATCTGAGGGGCATGCATAGGTTTTAACCTTCACGGGGCTAGGAAGCCCCCATTGGCTATAAGTATCGAGATTCCCGTTACGATCGTCAATCGTCTTGGTAGCCTTGTAAAGGTTGTCCTGTTCAATGAATGGTAGAAGGTGAAAAAATAAACCTCCTTGGCCATTTCCGGCAGTAGGCGTACGGCTTGGATAAAGCCCAAGGCCGGGGGGCATTTTGCCCTGATTGGTATCAATCAGGTTTGTTGCACCAAGAATAAGCTGTTTGAGATTGTTGGTGCAGGTCATCCGGTTTGCAGCTTCACGAACCTTTTGAACTGCCGGTAATAGCAAACCAATCAAAACGGCAATGATGGCGATTACTACCAAAAGCTCAATCAGGGTAAAACCCTTGAAACGACGACTCGAAGAAAAGAATGAAGTATGCATGGAACCCCCTTGAGTAAGTTGAGGGCGAGGAGGAATGAAAGAATCTAGAGTATGTCTAACAGTGTGTGGGTGGTGTGTCAAGAACCTTAGTGTTCCCTTTTTGGAAAAAGGTAAAAAATGGTGAAAGGTCGTCTGAACAACCATTCTTGATGAATTGAGCACAAACATCCGCATTACTTATAAGGCTGGATTTTTATGTTTTTGTACCAACAATTCGAGCCGTGGTCTTGCAAGCCAATAAACCCTTTTCGTGGGTGATTTTTGAAGGCGGAATCAAATTTGTGTTTTGATCCGTCCGGCCTCAGAAAGGGATTGGTAAATTGATCCAAATCAACCCGATTTACCTCCGTGCCATTTAGATTCACAAGTATCAGGGGACCGTCCAGGATAATATCCAAGTGGTTCCATTGCCCCACCGGTTTCATCGCATTAACTTTTGGTTTGGACAAGTCGTAAAGTGCCCCGGTATCGTGAAATCCTGCGGTAGTGGTGTCATCGATTGCTATTTCCAATCCATTGAATCCGACATCCTTTCCGGGCCGCGGTACAAGTGGGAAAGTCCGGAGGAAAACCCCGCTGTTGCATTTGGGGGTGATCTGGAAATCGAGGGCAAGGCGGAAATTTTCCCAAGGAGTTTCATGGGTAAGCATGTAGTCGCAAGGGTGGGGGTTGAGAGATCCCTCATGAACATGTGTTGGAGCTATTGGCTTTCCTTTTGGGCTCATCCAGCCTTTGGTGCTTTTGCCATCAAATAATAATTGCCAACCCTCCGCTTTTTCAGTCTGGGTAAGTTCATTTTCCCCAGCCACCAAACTGTCCGGGAAAATGGGTGCAAAAATCGTAGCCCCAAGGAAATAAATAATACGCCTCATTACAGACTCCACCCTTTCCTGTACTCGGGCTGGATAAAAGGTTGTAGCTCAGGGTGGTTTTTGACCCTTAAATTTTGGGAGTCCCACTCCAATCGCCTTCCTGGAGCCCTTAAAGCCAGCACACCCAAAAGGACGGATTCGGTCATCGGTCCCGAGTAATCAAATGATGCTGCTGGCCGTTTGTTGGTTTTGCAACCAATGACCCACTCTTCGTAATGGCCGGGGGACCGTTCCAAAGTTTTGGGTACTCTCTTCGCATTGTCAATTAACTCTGCCGGAAGGAGTTGGGGCATTCCTCCATGGGAAGAATGATACATCTTTCCTTTACTGCCGATGTAAAGGACTCCATTATCAGGCAGCTTTTGGCCCTCCAGCATTTCGGCAGGGACTGGGGGCATTAGGCCCCCATCATACCAGGTTAGCTTAACGGCTGGCCGATTCCCTTTGGCTGGAAAATCAAAATAGATTATGGAAGCAATTGGGTATGTTTCGAAATTGGGCCGTTTGTCGTCCAATTCGCTACCATCGAGGGTGGTTCGAGATTCCACCGTGGTCGGTGCATCAAGTTCCAGAGCCCAGATGGGGTGATCCAGAATGTGGCAACCCATATCGCCAAGGGCGCCTGTTCCAAAATCCCACCAGCCCCTCCAACTGTGCGGGGCATATGCGGGGTTGTAGGGGCGGTGTTGGCGGGGGCCAAGCCAAAGGTCCCAATCCAGGGTTTTTGGGGTATCGGGGGTTCCCTTTGGTCTGCCCAATCCCTGTTTCCATAATTTTCCGGCCCGATCCGACCATGCGTGGACTTCCTTAACTTCGCCAATAATTCCAGCTCTAATCCACTCATTGGTCAGTCTGGCTCCCTCTGTAGCGTGCCCCTGGTTTCCCATTGAGGTAATCACACCGGAGGTTTTTGCGGCCTTTGTTATTTCCCTTGCTTCATAAATGGTTTGTGTTAGTGGTTTTTGACAGTAAACATGTTTTCCAGCCTTTATGGAAGCCATTGTGGCCACGGCATGGGTATGGTCCGGGGTCCCAACCGTAACAGCATCAATGTTCATTGCCTCCTTATCCAGCATGATGCGAAAATCTTTGTACTTTCGGGCTTGGGGAAATGCATTGAAGGAGCCCGCTCCACGAATCTGGTCCACATCGCACAACGCGACAATTTCCGCCCCAAGTCGACTAATCGTGCCAACGTCACCACCTCCCATTCCACCAACCCCGATGGATGCGACTCGAATTCTTTCGCTCGGGGCAATGTGGCCAGGTCCTCCCAAAACATGTCGGGGTACAATGGTTGCAGCAAAAGTTCCAGATGCAAGGGCTCCAAGGAAATCACGCCTTTGTTTCAAACTTACCCTTGAGATGTTTTTTTGCTTTTTCATGAGGTGCGCCTTGTGAGGTTTCACGGGTTCAAAACTGGGTGGTCAATAGAACTGCAGCCGGGTTTTCAATCATCAAAACCAGGTCTTTCAGGAAACGGGCGGCAGGGGCGCCGTCCATAATCCTGTGATCAAAAGTAAGGCTTAAGGGAAGTCGCAATTTTGCCACGAATGTTCCATCATCACGAGGCATTGCTTCGTTTTGGATAGCCCCAACCCCTAGAATCGCGGACTCCGGAGGATTGATTACTGGGGTAAAGAATTCAACGCCAAGCGATCCCAAACTGGAAATGGTGAACACACCGCCCTGCATGGCATCGGCGGAAAGCTTCCCTTCTCGTGCCTGCTTTGCCAATCGGTGGGTTTCTTTGGCTATTTCGGAAAGCGAGGCATTTGCCATGTCCCTGACTACCGGCACCAAAAGACCCTGATCGGTATCCACGGCAATTCCTATGTGCATGCCATTGGGGCCTGGCTGGGCAATGTGATCCCCTTTCCATTGCCCAGCCAAAATTGGGTGCCGGACCAGGCAAAGAGCAACCAATTTGCCCAGAATATCGGTGAAAGCAGGAACCAATCCTCCCGTTTTTTTGAATTGGGATCGGAGAGCGACCAGTTGGGTTGCCTCGGCTTTCGTGGTTATCGTTACAGGGACGGTGGTTTGCCGACTTAATAATAATCTTTCGGCAATTCTCTTCCTCATTTGGGTGAGGGGAATAGCAATCGACTCGCTTTTCGGAGCTCGAACAGAAATCTCTTTCACACTGGCTTTATCCGGTTGAACATCCCTTTCGCGTACTCTACCACCCTTGCCACTACCTTCGATTTTACCCCAATCAATTCCAAGATTTTGCGCCAATTTTCTCGCCCGAGGTGTTGCAAATCTACTGTTGGAGGATTGCGGAGTTTTCCGATCTTGGGCGGGCTTCAATTCCAAATCCTCAGCAAGAATTCGGCCACCTTTTCCTGAACCCTGAATATCTGCAAGCGTTATCCCTTTTTGGCGGGCAAGTCTCCTGATAGAGGGGGAGGCAGGCGCTTCGAAACCCGGATCCGCTTGTGTGTGTTGTTGCTGTTCCTGGGCTGTTTCCTCATCCACTTGCTTATTTTGACTTGTAATTGATTGCGATTCTCCTTTGGGTAAAAGAACCCCCAATAGAGCTCCTACAGCAACTACCTGACCTGTGGTTGGGGAATTTGGGTGAATATGCAAGGTTCCGGAATCAAGCGATTCAATTTCCTGGGTGGCTTTTTCACCTTCAAGGGAAAAAAGCACATCTCCTGTTTTGACCAATTCGCCTTCTTTTTTATGCCACCCGGCAAAGGTCCCTTCTTCCATTGACCAGCCCAACCGGGGAACACGGATTTCAAAAGCCATGTTCATTCCTCCAGGATGTCATGAATTGCCCGGGTGATATCCCCAATTGAGGGAACCATTACCCCCTCCAGTTCAGGGCTGTAAGGGGTTGGAGCAAATGTGCCACAAAGCCTTTTGATCGGGGCATCAAGGAAATCAAATCCTTCATCGCTAATTCGGGCTGCAACCTCAGCAGCAAAGCCGCAGGAGGCGGGGGCCTCGTCGATCACCAATAATCTTCCGGTTCGTTTCACTGAGTCCAAAATGGTTTGGGTGTCAAGGGGAAGCACCGTTCGCGGGTCAATAATCTCTACAGATACTCCACTTGAGTCCAAATCCGAGGCTACTTTTAGTGACAGATGCACCATCCGTGCCAATGCCACCACCGTAAGGTCATTGCCTTTTCTAACAATTGCCGCTTTGCCAAAGGGAATGGTGTATTCACCTTCAGGGACATCGCTTTTGGTTTGAAGGATTTCCCTATGTTCCAAAAAGAGCACAGGATTGGTGCCCTGAAGTGCGGTCTTCATCAGTCCTTTGGCGTCCCGGCCGGATGAGGGCACCGCCACAATAAGTCCAGGAACCTGTGCATACATTCCGTAATAACTACCGGAATGGTGGGTTGCGGCTGAATGCCCGATCCCAATACACCCTCGTAGCAGAACGGGCATTTTTAGCCTTCCACTGGACATGTATTGGATTTTGGCGATTTGATTGATAATTTCGCCCACCGAATCGAGTACAAAATCCGCAAACATGAAATCTATTACAGGATGCGTTCCCGTCATCGCGGCACCGCAAGCAAGTCCCACAAAACCCCGCTCGCAGATAGGAGTATCACATAGTCTGTCCGGGCCGTGTTTTTCGTAAAGCCCTGCTGTGGTTCGAAAATTACCGCCCCTTTTCCCAATCCCCTCGCCCATGACAAAAATTTTGGGGTTATTTTCCATTTCCTCCGCAAGGGCTTCCAGGGTTGCTTGAGCGAAAGTGATCTGTCTCCCAACCGGTTGAGCGATTTCTTCTTTTGCCGGATGTGCCATAGGTGAGTATATATGATCGGTGGCGGTGCTTGGATCCGGCCTGGGACTCGATTCCGCAAATTGCCTGCCTTCCGTTACGAGATTTGAAACTTCTTCCACAATGGTTTGGATTTTTTGTGGGGAGATTCCAAATTCTTCAGTCATTCGTTTTTTCAACAGTTCAATAGGACACCGGTTTTTCCATACTTCGACTTCTTCTCGTGTGCGATAGGTAAAATCGCCCATTCCCTCAGCGTGGGCCCTTGTTCGATAGGTTTTGCATTCAATCAATGTAGGTCCGTCACCTGAACGGGCTCTGGCAACCGCCTCGTTGGCGGCCTCGTACACCGCAAGAACATCGTTCCCATCAACCTCGATCCCTTTCATTCCATAATTGATTGCGCGGCGACCAACATCAGGAATTCCGCTGGAATAAGAAAATGGCACCTCGGTTGCAAATTGGTTATTTTCGCAAACAAAAAGCACTGGTAGCTTCCAAATGGAAGCCATATTCATCCCTTCATGAAAAGCACCATTGTTTACTGCTCCATCACCAAAAAAAGCGACTCCTACCGACTGATTGCCAAGTATTTTTGAGCTGTATCCCCCTCCACAGGCTTGAAGAATGCAAGGGCCAACGATTCCACTTGTTCCCATCATTCCAATTTCAGGGGAAAAAATGTGCATGCTGCCACCCCGCCCCCTGGAACAGCCGCTGGACTTTCCAAAGAGTTCCGCCATCAATTCGCGAGGAGGTAAGCCTTTGGCCAAGGCGTGTCCATGTCCCCGATGTGTGCTAAACACGCTGTCTTTTGGTTCCAAAAGGGCGCAGACCCCGGAAGCAATGGCTTCCTGGCCAACATAAGTGTGGCATGCGCCATGAATGAGGCCCCTTTGATGGCATCTGGCCAATTCCTCCTCGGTGAGACGGATTGTAAGCATCGTTCGAAGCAGATCACAAAGCTTGTTTTGATCCAGGGCCATCTTGGGTCTCGATTTATAAGGAAAATTTGGAAATGGATTCAGGATCCTATAGTTCCGCCAGCATTCATTGCCAGATTTCCACCGTCCATGGGGATCAGGGCTCCAGTAATCCAGGCCGATGCATCGGAGGCCATCAAAACCATAAGGCCCTGAATATCGTTGGGTTTTCCCAATCTCCCCATGGGAATTCCCGATAGCCATTTTTGTTCCATGCCTGGATCGGCTGCAATCCGCTTTTCCAGGGACGGGTTCAAAACCTGTGCGGGAAGAATGGCGTTGACCCGAACGCCCCGTCCGGACCACTCTGTGCTGAGTTCTCTGGTCATTTGAACGACAGCCCCCATTGCCATGCTGTATGCAATGTGGCCTCGGCCCAAGGCCGTTGTACTTGCAAGTGAGCCAATATTAACAATCGAACCACTTTTTTGTGGGAGCATTCTCCTGCCGGCTTCCTGGCACATTGCAAATCGGCCAAAAACCAGGTTTTGGAAGACACGGTGGAGCTGATCCTGGGTTAAGTCTTCAGGTTTGGTGAGGAGTCCTTCGCCTGCAACATTCGCCAAAAAATCGATTCTGCCAAACTCGTTGTCAACAATCGAGAAAAGTTCTGAAATGTTTAAGGGGTCAGAAATGTCACATCTTTGAGTTAAAACACGAACTCCTTTTTCCTCTGCAATTTTTTTGGTTTGCCCCAAACCTTCTTCATTGATGTCAACCAAAAGAAGATTTGCGCCATGATCCGCCAAGGCAAGTGACGCGGCTCTTCCCATGCCGCTTGATGCGCCGGAAACCAATGCCACTTTGCCGGTAAGGTCAAAAATGCTATTCTTCAAATCACACCTCTCCGGATTTTGGATTTTTTGTTTCAACAAACATTCCAACAGCAATAGCAAGAAAAATTCCGCAAGCCATAATCAATGACAATGTGCCCAATCCATATTTACCCAATATTGTTGCGCCAAAGTAGCCACCTATATTGGCAACTGAATTGATAAATGCAATCCCACCTGCCGCAGCAGCTCCCCCAAGGAACGAACTGGGAAGTGTCCAAAAAACCGGTAACATCGCCATCATCCCCGCTTGGGCCATACAAAGTCCACCCAGGGCAATCCATCGATCCGGAGCCTGCCAGGCAATTAGCCAGCCCAATGACCCAATTCCCGCCCCCAAAGCAACAAATATACTCCTTTTACCCGTTTGATCTGAAAATCGTGAAAGCATAATCATAAGTATTACGGATGTGATATGGGGCATTGCAGAGAGCAATCCAATTTCGAAAGGTTTCAATGGAAAATGGTTTTGGACTAGCGTGGGGAGATAAGCACCGGTGGCATTCGTCCCTACGGCGACCGTGAAATAGAGACAAGTTAAAAGAAAAACCCTTGGGTCAAACATGGATAACAAATGGTCAGATCCCTTGTTTTCCATTCTGTCGCTTCTCTCGGTAATCAATTTTTTTGTGATCCAGGCACTTTCCTCCGTGGTAAGCCAAGGAGCGTTCATTGGTCCATTCGGGAGATACCAAAGGACTGTTATTCCAAGGATGATTGAGGGAAGTCCTTCCAAAAGAAAAAGCCATTGCCATCCATGTAGTCCCGCAACCTCATCAAGACCCTGAACAATCAGGCCCGAGGCAGGATTTCCAAAAACATTGGCAAAGGCAATGGCCATCATAAAAAGCGCAACAACCCTCGCGCGTTCCCGGGCTGGAAACCAACAGGTCAAGTAAAGAATAATCCCCGGAAAAAAACCTGCTTCGGCGATGCCCAAAAGGATTCGAACGATGTTTAAATGAGTTTCTGTTTGAACAAACATCGTGAGGACGGAGCAGATTCCCCAGGTTACCATAATCCGGGAGATCCAGATTCTCGCCCCTATTTTTCGCAAAAGCAGGTTCGAGGGGACCTCAAAAAACAAATACCCGATATAAAAAAGGCCATAAGCGGTATCAAAAGTTGCTTTGGTGATACCGAGATCCCCTTCCATCGATAGTCGCGCAAATCCAATATTGGAACGATCAAGTATATTAAATATGTAAAGAATGCAAATAAAGGGAACCAGACGAAATGAAATCTTTCGAAGGGTTGTCCGCTCAAGGCTGGTTTCATCAGGATGACCCATTTCGAACTGGCTCATTAGATGGTTTCCAGGTTATCGATTTCGGTGTTGGTTTTCGTAAGGCCCAACTTTTTCCGGGCAATTCGAAGCAGCCCCATTAGCGTTTCTTCCTTGCCAGGTGTTTCACGAATGGCTATTCCCTCAAACAAGGAGCCAATTCGTTCGCGGAGGGTTGGCAA
Organism: uncultured Singulisphaera sp.; assembly: GCA_963923115.1. Taxonomy (GTDB): domain Bacteria; phylum Planctomycetota; class Planctomycetia; order Gemmatales; family Gemmataceae; genus SYLG01. The sequence goes on along the minus strand of CAWUOD010000034.1, from coordinate 4,276 downwards.
TGAGTGGGCCAAACCACCCGATAAAACGATTCCTCCCCATTTGTGAGCCGGTCCAAGTTTTTCAGAACAAAATCGATATCCTTTGGCCATCGATTCTATCGCCGCCACCATCAAATTACGGACGGAAAGGTTTTCAAGCGTGATTCCTGAAAGATAACCTTTTTCACCAAGAGGACCGGGAAAAAAAGATAAGCCGCATTCAAGTCCATTGGACCCATGTGGTGGGGCGTTTTCAGTGTGCTTCAGTTCGTTTTTTATGTAATCCCACGGGTCCAGAGTGCAGCCGTTTGCCCGCGATATTTCGGTCAAAAAATCAATTATTGCATTCAGGGATCTTCCTGCTGGAATGTGTGTAATGGTATCGAGAATCTTGCCGTCGAAATAAAAACGGGATTGGTAAGGGCCAGGAAGAAAATTGGACCTCAATCGGCTCACCTGGGATCCTGTTGATGCATTAACTGAAAGCTCACCGTCATCAAGGTTGGTGCCAAAAAGCGCGCACTGTTGATCTCCAAGGGCCGGATAGATTCGAAGGGTTCGTCCTCCAATTTGAATATTTCCAATCGGGGAAATATGACGCATGAGTGTGGGAAATTTTATTTTGCCTAGTCCAAGCAATTCAAAACTTTCATATCCCCAATCATCATTGGCCAAATCCAGCCAACCGATTGCCATACTTGAGTGCATTGAAATTGGCTTGTTGGCAAGTTGGGCAACGACCCATTCCCCAAGGGAACTTGCCACTGCCCCTTTGGGTACCAATCCATTTTGGTCGAGCCAAAAAAGGAGAGTTGATGCAGTTCCTGCTTTAAGCTCATTTCCAAGGTTGGATAGCCCTTTTTGACCTATTCTTTTTTCCGCCTCTGCCAAAAACGAGGAACCTTTTGAGAATTCAGACAAAGATCGTTGGTCACGCCATGAAAGGTAAGGTGAATAAGGAATCCCCCGGGAATTGGAGATTACAAGCCCTCCCATTTGTGAGCAGATGAAAAGATCATTAGCCTCCGGTTCCGTTTGGATCAATCTGGCCAGAACAGCTTGCGTCGCAGCCATGACCTTTTCCAGGCTTACCTCATGTCCCAATGCTAATTGGTTGAGGTTTGGCCCGGGAAAAGGTTCTGAATGGAAATGAGAAAGGTTTGCCATGCCAAGGTCAAGCACAGCACCTTTTATTGTGGTAGATCCCAAATCCAAACCAAGACATCGCATTAGGCGATTTTTTCCTCTATGACCGGGTTGGTTAATGTGCCGATCCCGTCGATCTCGATGCTGACTGTATCACCTTGCTTGAGGTAAACTGGAGGCGTTTGGGCAAAACCAACACCGTGGGGTGTTCCCGTAAGAATTACTGTGCCCTTGCGAAGTAAGGTGCTTGAAGAAAGGAATTCGATCAAGGTTGGAACATCAAAAATCATGTCATTGGTATTCCAATCCTGCATCGTTTTACCATTCAGGATTGTTCGGATCCCAAGATTATTGGGATTGGGAATTTCGTCAGCAGTTGTCAACACGGGTCCAAGTGGCAGGAAAGTGGCAAAGGTTTTTCCTCGGCACCACTGGCCCCCCCCTCCATTTCGCTGCCAATCACGGGCGCTCACATCGTTTGCGCAAGTGTATCCAAGAACATAATTCAAAGCGTCTTTTTTAGATACATTGAGGCAATCCTTTGCAATGACCACAGCCAATTCACATTCGTAATCCACCGAATCACTTTTGAGTTTTGTGGGAAGTATAATCGGGTCTCCCGGATTCTGAACCGTTCCCGAATTTTTCATGAAAAGAACCGGGTTTTCCGGTATGGGTTGCTTGCCCTCCTCGGCATGACGGCGGTAGTTGAGACCTATACACAAAATATCCCGTGGTTCGATGGGTGAAAGGATTTTTCCCGGGTTTACTTGTGTTCCGGTGTCCTTGTGAACACCATAGGGACACCCTTCAAGCCGTGTGTGTGTTCCATTTTCATGGCGAACGGCATAAACTTTGGCGCCTTGATTATCTATATAACGGATCAACTTCATGGTTATGTTCCTCCTACAAAAAAACTGATCACAATCGGACTATTCCTGAGGCCAGGGCGTTATGAGTTTCCAATCAAGAGCCACCTGGTTCAATTTGCCCAGGACATCCTCGGGCAGGGGGATCCCATTTGATTCCGAATCCCTTTTTTGGGTCCATTCCCTTTGTCCGGGAATCTGGACCCCGCTGGACCCTTCCGCCGGCGAAGCTTCCCTGACTTCCTTAATAAGTTTTTGGATTGTTTTGGTGAAATTATCCTCACCGGAAATCGACAGGACATCAATTGCCAGGAAAGCTGCATTGTGGAGGGAGGGTTTGGAAGGCTCATCAAACATCCAGCTTCCAACCTGCCAAGTTACAGCTCCTCCCGGGATTACCGCAGATAAGATTTCCGCCCAAAGAGCGATTCCATAGCCCTTGTGCCCAGCCATTGGGGCCAAGGATGCGTGGTGGGGGTAAAGTTTGCCGTCGGTTGTTGGCATTCCATCTGCCCCAACCAGCCAAGTGTCTGGAATTTGTTCTCCTCGTTGAAAGGCAGCATAAACTTTCCCCCCGGCCACCGCGGAGGTGGCCATATCAAGAAGAATTGGATCTCCCCCAGGTACAGGAATGCCGTATGCTAGTGGGTTGCTGCCCAAGACCGGGCCTCGGGAACCCGGGGCGGCAACACTTGGGATATCATTGCCCAAAACGAGACCCGCCATGCCTGCCTCTGCCGCGAGGATGGCGTAGTATCCTGCGGCTCCAATATGACCCGTGTTTTTCAGACCCACATATGCCACACCACAAGATTTGGCTTTTTCAATGGCGATATTCATTGCGAATGATCCGCCGACTTGTCCGAGTGCGTTTGCCCCGTCGATAATGGCCCAGGCTGGACCCTCGCGAATAACGCTGGGGTTTGCATTGGGCAGATAACCACCTCCTCGCAAACGGTTCAGATAGCCAACCAGTAACTTGGTGCCATGTGTGAAGACGCCCATGGAATCGGCTAAAACCAAGGCTGTTGCGACCGAATCCTGATCTTTTGGCCCAAGGCCTGCAGCAGACAGAGCTGACACGCAAAACTGTTTAAGGCTTTCCGGTGAAATACGGTGACTTTTGGATTTCGTGATATTGTTGGCCATCATTTTTTAGACCTGCTTGCAGCCGTTAACAATATTTGGAAGCTTTTCTCCCCGAATTGCCAAAAGGGCAAGAGAAGCTGCGGTTTCCCGAAGCTTTTTAACAGCCGGAACACTTACCGAGGCAACATGTGGAGCAAGGATAACATTTTCCATGGAGAGGATTGGGTGTCCTGCAGGTATTGGTTCTGGGGAAAAAACATCAAGGGCGGCTCCCGCCAATTTACCGGAATTAAGGGCTTTCACCAAATCTTCAGGTTGAACCAAATCGCCCCTGGCGAGGTTGACCAGGATGGCACCATCCTTCATTTTGTCCAGGGTTTCGGTTCGAATGAGGCCACGAGTAGCCTCAGTGGAGGGACAATGAAGCGTTACGGCATCCGAGTTTTTTAGAAGATCGCCAAGATTGGAAAACTCATATCCTGCCAATTCGATTTCGGTGGGATTAATGACCGGATCATGAATCAGTATCCGGCATTTGAAGGGTTTAAGTCTACTCGCAACTTCGCGACCAATTCGCCCAAAGCCAATAATTCCAACAGTCATATCCCGCAGGGCACGAAAACCGCTTATTGGTGTGGCCAATCCCCATTTTCCTGAATGAACGGCAACAGAATGGGTAACAACCTGGCGAGTGGAGGCCAATAAAAATGCAAGGGTATGATCGGCAACTTCATCGATGCAATAATCAGGTACATTGCACACCGGAATTCCCTTGGCAAAGGCGGCCGCCAGATCAACATTATCCACGCCAATTCCATAGCGAACGATAACTTTGGCCCGATCCATCGCGTCGATTACTGATGCATTCAGCGGAGCAAATTGGGTGATTATTGCATCGGCACCCTTCACAAGGGGAATTAACGCCTCAGTGGTTTTTGCCTGGGCCGATTTGAGTGTTACCCCCGAGGGGGCTAGCACGTCGTACTCCATGGAGAGATCGGCAAATGTGTAATCTGTAATAACGACCTGCATCCGGGCGCTCACCTAGAGGGGTCCGCATGGGTAGCGGAGGATTGAGAGTCCACCGGGTATATCTTCCCAAAGTAAAAGTTAAACGCCTGGTTAGAGCGACCTTTTGTCCGGGATGGTGTACCGTGTGGGAATATGTCTCTTATTGGACTAGAGGCTATGGC
>CAWUOD010000033.1:0-12903 GCA_963923115.1 uncultured Singulisphaera sp. | reverse complement strand
GATCCTCTCTGGTCTCGTGGGCTCGGAGATGTGTATAAGAGACAGCCTCCACGCTTTTGGTTCTTACAGACGGAAAAGACAATAGGGCCGCTGAGGACAAGAAACTCAATCCCGGAAAAATGTCAATACCGACACTTGTTGTGAAACTGTTTGCCGGATTGGGAATCCAGGTCCGTGTGATTGGTTTTCAGGCGGGCATGGAAGACCCGCTGGTCAAAGCCGATTTTGAGCCACTTGGACAACTCAATCCCCCCGGGGGATATTCCTCCGCGGCGGACCTTCAGGAACTGATCACCCAGATGGACCGTTCCCTTCGAAGGGAGTTTCGTTTTCAGATTGAAACACCGACCAATCAACCTGTCGCCAATCAGCCACCAGGCGGGTATGAGGCGGCGATACCGGGATTTTCCGATCGGTGGATCCTTCCCGGCATCCCCCCGGGCGAATATCTATTGCGGTCGGGCAACCTCCGGGGGCCGCTTGGGACATTGCGTCTGCAACCTTCGGATGCGCTTTTGATCGGTCTATCCAAAGGGCAGCCCCCCCGTCGATTGGGAATGGTTGGGGAGTTGAAAGACAGACCCAAGGCGAAGTCCGCCGGATGGTCCATGGCGATAGGCCAAAACAAGCTGGAAAACCAGGCTGTCCGAATGTTGGGAATACTCGAAAAGGATTGGGATCCCGGCGAGATCGAACTGGCCCAGGTGAAACCGGGGATGACCTGGTGGGAGGTGAATCCGGAGGAGGGATTAACCGCCCCCCTGAGAACCTGGTCCGAACCAGGCCATTCCCCCGCGTGGACCCTGTACGCGCCCCATTGGCCGAAATCCGCGGGAACAGGCGCCCCGGCCCGGGGATCGTTGAAAGTTTGGTGGTCACCGGATAAAAACCATCCATTTCAAATAGAATTCGCGCAGGGTGCCGATTTCAGGGTGATAACGGATCTGGCGAACAGGACGATGGTTCTCGATGGGGAAAGCGCCCTTTTGGAATCGGTCAGGATTGAGGAGAGGGATGTTTTGGTCGCCCCTGGCAAGGTGGAAAAACGAAAATGCCTGGTCGCAAGGATGAAGTCGAACCGCGCAGGACCGGGGGATCAGTCGGTTGGGCTTGGGTTGGCTTCGCTTGAGGGTTTTCCAATCGAAGGAGAGGAACAAATCGTAAATTTCCAGGCGGGTCGTGTAGCCTCGGTTTTTTGGCCGGTCGATGAAAAGAATCTGGGCGCGATCAGGAAAATCCAGATGAGGTCCCTGAAAAAGTTCAAGGATGACGCGAAGAGTCGCGGGTATTTTCTTGAACTGGATCGTTTGGGATCTCCCGACCCCAATGACGAACGCCCAAGGCAGGTCCTGCCGTTTGTCCCCTCGAATTTTCTCCTGCAGGAGCGGGCGAACCAGAGTGTGGGTAAGCTTTCGCCCGGGATGTCGGGAGTTGGCGCCCCATGAGTAGTGGAGCAATCCCTCCTTCAGGGGCGGCGGGAGTCGCCGATGCCAACACCGGTGGAAACCCGCCAGTGGATTTCCCACAATGGATACCTGGAATAGGAAAATCCGTTGGGGCCAACAGCCGGTTCAAAAGGGCCCTGTTTTATCTGGTGCTTTTTCTTTCGTTATCTTTCCTTGGTGTTTTCGCGGGGATGGTGAGCTGGCTTGGATCGCCTGGATCACCGCTGGTCTTTTTGATTTTGGTGAAAGAGCAGGTCGATCCGGCGGTTTTGCCGATTTCGTTTGGAGCGGAGGACCATAAGGCCCTGATTTCCAGCCGGGTATTTGACCGATTGTATCCGGTTCCCGAGACAAGCCCGACGCGTGAGGAAATGCTCAGTCTTTTTGAGCAGTTGCTCAAGGTCAAACCATCGGAAAAAGTGGTTGTCTATCTAAGCGCGCGCAGCATGATCGCCCCGGATGGAACGGTTGTCATATTGCCTTCCGACGCGTTGGTGGCCTCCCGTCCCCCTGTCATGATGAATGGCCCGGCAAGCAATCTACAAAACACAGTAAAATTATCGGCAATATACCAATATATGGCGGACTGTCCGGCGCAGGAGAAATTACTCGTCCTGGATGTGTTTCAGCAATTTGTGGATATTCCGGCGGGAGTCGCCAATTTCGACCTTCCCGGAAGGTCCCTGTCCGAATTGGAATCGTTCCAATCCAAACAGCAAGGCAAAACACGCCAACAATTCAATGTTTTGTTTCCCTGCATGCCGGGCCAACGGTCGGTCGTCAGTTCCGTTCTTAAAAAAAGTGTTTTTTGCCATTTTCTGGTCGAGTGCTTTCGCGGGAGGCTCACTCCTCCCCCGGATTGCCCCGATATGTTTCTTGGCAAGGTATTCCTTTCGGAGATGACGCGGATCATTGGCCCCCACATGGATCGTTGGGCCATGGAAAACCACCTGGAACGGCAATATCCGCATATTGTCGGTCCCCAGGGCAGGTTTTTCATGACGAACACGCTGACTCTGAAATCCCGTTTGGAAATCGATCAGCAGGAAGAGGAGGAGCCGGTTTACTCCATTCCCAAGACGACGGAACAGATATGGGAATTCCTCCAGGAGCTTTCCCAAAAACCCCACGAGGTGGTAGATAATCCAAGGTTCTATTCCAAATTATTTTTTATCGCCCTGAATTCCACCATTGCCCACCTCAATGGTATCGACCAGGACAACTACACCCAGCGAGTGGCGCTCGAGTTTGAAAAAATTCGCTCATCCCTCAAGGAAATGACAGGAAAATTGATCGAACCCGGTGTGTATCCGACCTTGGGAATGTTGATGGAGGAAGGTTTGCTGGTCGAAAATCCGCAAGCCGAGCAGGCGCTGATCGCCTCCCTTAAAGCGCTTGAAATCAATCCTCCCAAGGCGGGGGAGCAGGAGCAGGCTTTCGCGAAAATGGGGGCCGATTTCCTGAAAGCCCATCCGGGTCTTTCCGATGTCACCCTTGAGGACGCCTTGCTGAGGGTTGTCCTTTCCCAATCCGAAATCAAGCCGGTTCATCTTGCTTTTCTTTCGACCATCGGGAATCTCCACCACAAGCCTTTCGTCACCGCCGAAGCCAGGTTGATGCTGAGGTTTTCCCAGGCTGTTCAGCAAGGATCGGTCGATTCGGAATTGGTGAGGAAAACTCTCGGCACGAACAAAGCTGTCAATTTGGCCATGTCCCATTGGATGGTTTTTCCCTGGGCCAGTCAAATTTTCGAGGAAATGGCCGAGGAATGCCTGATAGGCACATGGCTTGCGGAAAAAAGCCCCAATTATCATCGCCGTGAAGCGGTCGATCATCTTGAGAAGGCAGGCAATCTGGCCTCCTTTGTTGACGGGTTCGAAAAAGTATTGCGCTCCACCCAAAAGGATATCTGGTTGGCGGGGCTCGACATTTCCGCTTTTCTTTCGTTTCCCACAAGCCTTCCGCCGGGTTGGCATGAATACACCAGGGACTTGCGGGAGGTGGTTGAGACGATAAAGCGATTTCCCCCGGGTCGGCAGTTAAATCTCGCGGAGGCAAACGAGGCGGCGAGGCAACTCCGCCAAAAGGTTGACAATTTGGAGCGCTCTTATGATGCGATCCATAAACCTGTCAGTCCCGAGGGGGTTGCCGATTACGAGAAACTGGTGGGCGGTGGCAAACTGTCACCCGCATCCCTTATCACAATTTCCTCGTTCGCGAGGCTTTCCGGCATACCCAAGGCGGACCGTCTGAAACTTTTGAATCTGCGCCAGCAGGTGGTTGAAAAACTCGGGAAGGCCACCCTCGACAAGGAAAGAAATGAACGGGAAAAGAAGATTGCCCTGCTTCCCGTCTCGCCTTTTGATTCCGGCGACATGTCGTGGGGTCACTGGCGGGGAGAGATCGAGCAGGAGCGGGTCAGGTTGGTCCAGGATACGCTGACCATGGCTGGGGTAAGTGGAACCTCCATGGACATGCTCAATATCCTTGGTTCAAGGATCAATGCCGATGGTTCCCCCGGATCTCCGGCATGGGGGGAGATTGGATCGTTGTTGCGAAAAATCTTCGTCGAGGAAATCCCTGAGAAACTGAAATTGGGCGTGAACAATGTGTTCCTCATGACCATTCTTTATCCAGGCTGGCTGGATTTGCCGATCCTTGATGATTCGGAAAAGAATCCGTTGGCGAAATCCCGCAACGCCCGCCGAATCACCCATTTGGCCTGGCTGGATTCGCGGTTTCAGCACAACTCGAGGCTGGGCATCGACGCCGAATTCTGGAATGAAAAATCCCGTCTGGTTTCCCGTAATCTTGGCACGCTGCCCCCGACGGGGATCAAAATGGAGACCCCCAATCCGGTGATTCCACCCTCAGGGGAAAACGCGGTGGAAATCCCCATTTATTGGATCACCGAAAGCATAGAACCCATCAATCCACAAATTACGATCCATGTTGGAGAAAACTCGCCTTTTGTCGCGAACCTTGTGGGCAAAAATCTCACCCCCGGCGGCGGGAATCTCCGGATTCAGATTCGTCGCGCGAATCCCAACCGGGTCCAACTTGCGGCCACTCCAACCGAAATCCTTGTGGAATTGCATTATAAGGCGCGCGTTTGGCCGGTGATCGTGACCGTGTTGCCCGACCTTGGCGCCACATTCCCCTCGATTCTCCTTGGGGAGACCGCCGACGACACAAAATTGCTGGGTGATGATTTGTATTTTCGCGGATCCAATTCCGTCCGGACTCTTTTTCCACGAATCCGGGCGCTGCCCGGCAAGCCCGCCCAGGTGGCTTTGACTTTGGTGGTTCCCGGGGAGACACCCTTGTCGCTGGGCCCCGTTCCGCTGAATATCGCCGCTGGCGCCACTGTTCCCATAAGCCTGGGCGCATTTGGCACCACTTTGCCTGGATCCATTTCTTCCGGCTCCGTTCCATCTGGCGGCGATGGGAAAGCGAACCCGGCCAACACCCAACCACCGCTTGTCACCTCGCTTCCCGGACAACTGACATTCCAAATCCAGGATCTTTCCCAACCGGAATTGCCTCCGGTTTCCCGGAAGTTCAATCTCAGGCGGGTCGATCCCTCCGAAATCGTCGAACTGGTATCCGCCAGTTCGGAACCCCAACCACGCGAACCAGGAAAACCAGGCGGGCCGCTATCCCGGGTCAAAGTCGGGCTTCGGGCCCGTCGTCCTCCCCTCAATGGGCCACCTTGTCGGGTGGAATTAACTTTTGATGATTCCCGAACGGGGGGCGCCATTCGTGTTGGATCGGGCAATGCCAATGGCATTTTGCCTCCCGATGGATCGGTGCTTTTTCTCGAGGCCAATGGGATCACCAATTCGTCGGCGGTCAGCGGTATGGGGGAATTCACCCTGAATATCGACGGTTTTCCCATGCTTTTCCGTTTCTCGGCGGATCTGGAACCCCAATTGCGTCCAGTGAACGCGGAACTTGTCCGCATGCCTGTTCTTGGACTCAAGGCCCGTTTCATCGCCTCAAAACCGGATCCCACGGGGAGGAGTCAGGGAACGAATAGTCAGATCGCGATAGAGGCCTGGGGAACTTCCATTCCCGTGGGTGGTAGGCTTCGGGCTTCACTCCTTGGTGGGCCCGGTTTTTCCAATGTGGAAAAAACGGAGGTCCTTGCCAGTGGTTTGAAGAGCCGTATCGGATTGCGTCCCCATGAATCCGGTGGATGGGATTTCACATGTGACGAATCTTTGTGGAGTCTTAATTGGAACGCGGATGGTTTGAAAGGTTCAAAGCAGGTCCGGCTTGAGTTGCTTTCGGGGGATGGCAAAATCCTTTCGACCAAAATGGTTCCACTTTTGGTCGATCCCACACCGATTGTTTTCACCGAAGTTGTGGGGTTGCCAACCGAGGTGTCCCCAGGCGGGAAGTATTCGTTCCTTGTCGTTGTTGATGAACCAGAATCGGGAGTGAAATCCGTAACGGGTTTCATGGGATCCCCAGTCACGGATGCCGGTGGTGTGCAGGGGCCGCCTGTCAACGCGCAAAAATTTCCGGCATCGTTCCAGGGAAATCTGATCAGCGCGGAGGTGGTCATACCCGCGGATGTCAAATCCGCCGTGACCATCTCGATTCAGGCGATAAATGGCGCAGGGCAAAGCACATTTCTTTCCCGGACATTGAATCCAGGTGTTCCCAAAACACCTCCGGATCCCTCCATTTTTGGGACGGTCACAGAAGGGGATCGCCCCCAGGCGGACCTGACCGTGGTGTTGCTTGATTCGAAAGGGAAGGAGGTGGCGTCCGCGAAAACCAACACGATGGGGGAATACCGGATGGAAAACCTCAAAAAAGGTTCATTCACCCTCGAAGTGTCCAAGAGGTCCTCAGGCCGGAAAGCCAAAAAGATGGTCGACCTGCAACCCGGACCGGCGGTTGAGGCCGATCTCAAGCTGCTCCAATAGGACAAAATCAAGACATATACTATCCGGGAAGAGTATTTTTGATCCGGCAAAAAGCTCCAGTCAACCAAATCGCTTTGGCTTCACAGCCCTATTGGCGCTAACGGGCTGTTTTTTCCTCCGATTCCGCTTTTTCCCTCGGTTGGCTTGGGCCCTTGAAAGCGTTGGAAAAAATCGAAGTCAGATTGCGTTGGGTTCTGGGTTGCCCCTTGGCCGATTCCGATTTTTCCTTGATGGCCGCTTTGCCATTTTGCACGGCCACCATCGCTCGCGAAAGCACCAGTTCGGAAGGTTCGCCGTTTGGAGCTGTCTCCCTTGGGGAGTAGGTTTTGGTGAATTTGGTGGTTTCGATGGTCCCGGCTTGTTCTTGTGTCCTGGGTTTCATTTGGGTGAAATTCGCGGGGGAGACCGTTTCCGTCGGAGGCAATCCTCCCTGGGACTGCTTAAGGGTTTTGATTGCCGCGGCGATTACCGCCGCCGTGTCGTCGGCTGCTTCGGCGCTGGCGGGCCGGACCATCGGTTTTTCCTCCGGGCTGGCCATGGGGGATTCTTTTTTCTCGGGAGTGGGCCTGGGTGCCGGGAGCAATCCAGGGACTTCGGGGCGTTGGGGTTCTTCGCGTTCGACATAGCATTCGAGAGCTTTTTGCAAAGCCACCAGCGCCATCTCCCTGACCCTGGGTGAGTTTTCAGGAGGATTTCCATCCTTGGTTCCCGCGTTGACACAAATGGTCAAAGCATCAATGACCTTTTTGGTGCCGCAGCAGCCCACGGTCAAAACCCTGGCGGCCTCAAGGCGAACACATTCCGCTTTGTCGGTCCGCAAGGCGTTGATGAGGGCCAATTGGGCCTCGGGATACCAGTTGCAATCCGCCCTGGCCAGGCAACGAACCGCTTTCCGGCGTTGTTCCATTTCCATTTGATCTTTTGTGATCCGCGCGCAAGCTCCCGCGGCGCTATCCGCCGGCGCTTTCAGATCGGATTCCTTGACAGGGGGACAACAAGGTTTGATGCACCCCCCGGTCATCATGCTCAGGGGAAGGGTCAGGTTGCCCAGGAGTTGTCCTATGCAACAGGAGCAGATTTTTTCCTTGCACGAGGCGCACATGCCTTTCAATGCGGCCAACTGGGCAGTGCTTGGGAGGACAAAACCCGCAAGATTTTGGGGAGCGGCTGGTGTCGTGGTGGTCGTGGTTGTAGTGTCCTGGGCCTGTGCCATCGCCCCGGTCAAGATTGTCGCAACAACCAGTCCTGGAAGGGCTTTGAATGAAAAGGTCATGATCCGAATCCCCTGCAATCCATTTCGATGTATCCGTCATCGACCGGAAAATGGGCAAGAATTGAGGATTTTTCTGATTGCAATGGCGTTTTGGACGACCGCGGGGCCAAAGCTGGTGGCCAGAATAATCCGCATTAAAGCTATAACCAATAAAGTTTGCCTATTCTAACAGCCGATGAAATCCCTTACGGAGAGGTCCAGCTCTCCTGGGAGTCGAATATGCATTTGGCCAAGGTCCTAATCAGAACTCTTACCGGATGGGCCCGGGCCGTGTTGGTTTTGCTTGTATTGTCGTTAATTTGGGTTCAGAAGTCGAACTCGCAGGAAACCGCCAGGGAACCATCCCTATTTCCATTAAAAAGTGAATCGGTTCCCGAGTCGGATGCCCCGTTGAAGCTTTCCCCATTGCCCCTCTCCGCCCCGGAACAGTTCGCGCCTTTGACCGACTCTTTTCATTCCGGTTCGGAAGGAATTCTTCCTGTGTCGGGTTGTGCGAGTTGCGGTTCGGGAACATTGGGTGGGGGATTGGGGCGAATGGGCAGGGGAGCGGGGGCTTCCCGTTATGATTCGGTGGGATGCGGTGGACCGGATTGCGCGGCGGGGCGGACCAATTGTTATGCTTGCGAGCATGACGGTGTCATTGCCCGGTTGTTATGTGGGGTTTATGAGGCGGTTGCCTGCACCGATCCTTGCTATGAGCCGGGTTGGGCGCCTTTGATGGATGTGGGATTCTTCACGGAATGTGTGCGCCCGGTGAGCCAGCAGCGTGTCCAGTTCACCAGTTACCGCCACATGACCAACTATGACCGCAACAGTTACAAGATCGCGGCTTTTCCATTGGGGCCGATCTCGCAGCCAAACTACACGATCAGTCCCTATTTGAACATGAATGAGGCGAGTCTTTACACCGAAATCGCGGCGGGGAATGTCGGCCTTACTTTTGAGGTTCCGTATGTCGGCACCACAATCGATCAGGGATATGGCGGAGCCGGATTTGGAAATATGACCGTCGGCACCAAGACGACGATGTTTGACACCGAATTGCTGCAACTGGGTAGCGCGATCAAAACCAACCTTCCCGTTGGGCTTTCCCTAAAAGGGTTGGGGAATGGCCTGGTATCCATGGAGATGATGGGCTTGTTTGGCCTGAAGATCAGCGAGACCTGCTATCTTCAGGGGAATGTGTCAGGCTGGGTGCCATTTGGCGGGGTGGTTCCCTTTCCCGGAACCATGTTCATCACCCGTTTCAGTCTGAACAAACAGGTGTGGGAAGCCAACCCGGTGATTCCCCTGTTTTTGAATCTTGAATATACGGCATACTATTTCACATCGGGCAATTACACGCCATACCAGTTGGGAACACCCGGGCCCCAGAACGCCATGGCGTCATCGGGTCAGAGTTACCAGCAGCTTGGCCCTGGTATCCGTTTGTTTATGACAGACAAACTTGATGTGGGTTTTGGCACCCAGTTTTCGCTGAATCCGTCCATGGGTAGCTGGGGTGACCAGCAATACCGGGTGGATTTCCGATTCCGTTATTGAGGTTGGACAAGCGGGATTAGGGCCTGCCTATTTGTCCCAGATATTTCGTGGTTTTTCGAACATGGAGAGGGGTTTGGTTTCCTCGCGCAAACCCGGGTAGTTTTGGGCGGGGTTGGGTGCCCAGAGGTGTTTGCCCTCGGCGATATCAAGCCCCATCCCGATGTATTGGTCGAGGCAAGCATTCCGATCCTTGCCGGGCCATTTTGTTGCGGCGGAGATCAGGGCGTTCGCAACTGTGATTCCCACCAGGGACGGTTTTGGTTTGAGGGGTTTTTTGGGATAGGGGGAGATGTTGTCGCCGGAATAGACAACGGCCTGGGCCAGCATTCCCATTGTGGATCGGTCTTTACGGATTTCCTTCTGGTCGCCCAGCGCGGCCAATTTTTCCCCGGTTGGTTGTTTGATGTATTCGGTGATCTTGTCCAGAAGTTCCCTTGCGCCTGGTTGTCCCAAAAGGCGGTAAACCTGCCAAACCCCAAGGCATCCAAACCAGATCGATTCCCGGGGGGGTAGCCATGCGGCGAGGAATTTGATCGCGTCGGTGCGCAGACCTTTTCCCAAGAGGGCCTTCAAATAATCCCGGCAAGGGAGATCGACGGGGATGATTTCCGCTTTTTCACTCATTTTTGTATGAATAACGGTGTTCGCGGCGGGGCTGGAGGGGGACAGTGCAATCGGTCCCATGGTGGGCAGGGTCATGCGTTGGGTGCCTCGGCCGGGTTCGGGATGGGAAGTGCCCCCTTGGCGACGAGAATTCCGGTATCAAGGAAATGTTTCAGATAAATCTTCCAACGACCCGGATCGAAATAGACCGAGGCAAGGTAGACGACCACGCCGCAAAGTTTTCCACATACAAACGGATTGGGTTCGATGGGCCTGGGAGCGTAGGGGGAAATGGATCCGCCGGACAACCAAACCGCCAAACAAAGAATCCCGGCGAAGGAGGTGGATTTACAGGAACGAATCGCCTCCTTGCATTGCTTTCGACGAATGTCATTGGGATCGACAAGCCAGGCAAGGACCAGGTCCAATCCTTTTTTTTGTGCGGGCGTGATTTCCTTTTGGCGGGCCGCTTCCATGGCGCACAGATAGGCCCACCAAATGGAGTCTGGCCGGTCCATGGAATACGCCAAAAGGCGACGAGCTTCGGCGAGGTGCCCCGCGCCGACAAAACGATCAAAGGCAACGCCAACGGTCGGGTTGTCATCAAGAAGGCTTAACGCGGCGTTTGGTGTTTTGAAGAGCGCGCAAATTTCGGCCGCATCAAATTCGATGGCAGTTTTTTTTGGGGTTATCGCCTCGACGGCGGATGCTTGTCCAACGGGCCTTGCCAAAACGGCATCAAGAAGGTTCATGGGTTGCCCTCCTTTTTGGGTTGGGATTCTGGTGGCTTGGAAGCCGTATCGGGACGGCTTTGCCCCCAATTTTCCCAGATGTTGCCGGTTGATTTGGGAACTTTTGTCACGGCAGGAATTTTTTGTCGGATTTGGTCAACAAGTTGTTGGGCGGAGAGAAGTTCCGGCTGTGGTTCGGGTTCGGATGGGGGTTTCTCCTTTTTAAGGCTTTTGATATCGGGTTTTGGGATGGATTTTAGTTTTTCCGCGAGCAAACCACGGAGGTTTTTATGGCTCTCAAGTTTTTCCCTGATTCGGGAATCTGTTTTCGCGATTCTTTCTTTGCTTTTTTCGGAGGCTTTTTCGAGCTCCACAATATTGGCAATTCTTCCGTCGACATTTTTTGTGAGAGGTTCAAATGTTTTTTCAAAATGGTTGCATACATCAACTAATGCCTTTTTTAATGATTCATCTTTGATCAGATCGGCGGCCTTTCTTGCGTGTTCCAGGCCTGATGCTGCTGTTTCTATTAAATTAGTTGCTGTTTCTTTGATCAGCAAAAGTTTTTCATCCATTTGTATTTCCCTGTCAAATTTGTTTTATAATAGTTGTTTTTATTCTATGGTTGTCATGGCGGATTCGATTTCGCCTGTCGCGTCATAGGTGCTGTTTTTCATCGAGGCGTTCTCCTCGGCGGTCCCCTCGACCTCGAGGGTCAGGCTTGGGGTTTCCAGTTCGGTTCCACTTGCCGAGACATTCAATTCGGTTTCGGCGGAGGTGAAATTGTGCCCTTCGGAATTTAATTCGCGGGTGACATCGCCGGACGCCTCGTTGATCCCCTCGGGTGTCACACTGAGGACGGTTTCTCCGGATGTGACGGTCAGTCCCTCGTCGGAAATGCTCAAAATTGTCGAGCCGACTTCGATGAGGACCTCATCAGGGAGCATGGTCAGTTTGGAAAACAAACCGCCTTCGGAGACGACGGCGCTCAGGATGGCGGATCCGAAATTCATTACAGAGGCGGGTCCGGAATCGGCCATCATATAACTGATTCCGATCCCTGTATTTGCCAGCGAGAGATTGGAATTCGCGATGGATGAGGCACTTGAAAGTTGAACAACGGGAGCAATTCCGCCAGCAAGTACATTGAAAGATCCGCCATTGACAAAATCAGTCAGTCCGAGTGACACCAAAGGTGTTTGCATCTGGATGACTCCCAGGGCCGACAAATTGATGGAACCCTGATCCCCTGAATTGGCAATTGTAAAAATGCCGGTCTGGGAAACAATCTCAACCGTGTTCGCAAGTACTTGATAATTTGAATTTGAAACATGAGATTTGCCCATTGTGATTGCACCAATTCAATATTTTTTACAAAAAAAAGCCTTAAATTATGCTTTATTAGGCTGGAGGGTTTTGATACTTTGCGATGTTTGGTGGGGCCCACTTCGGGTATGGCGGTGGTCCCACAGGCCGGTAAGTTTCAGGATTGTAGGATTTTTTTCCAAGCCATGCCACCCATTGCCTGGTTGTTGATGATTGGTAGTCTTGTTGTTTTTGATTGTACTTGTCTAAATTTGCTTGGTAAGCCGCCAATTCAATTTGATATTGAATCATTAAGACATTCCATGGTCCTTGTACATATGCGTTATACGCATCCTGGTCTGCGCGATTGGCTTCATCTGCATCTACTTGATTTTGTAATGCTGTTAGTGCTGCGGTGTTTGCTGTTGTTTGATTTAAAGTGTTAATTCCTTGTTGTTTCTGATTTTCAACCTCATGTTCCAGATTACTTAACTTGGCTTCCTTTTGGGCATCCTCTGTTAAGTCTTGTTTAAGGCCAGAAAATTTTATTTCAATTTGGGTTATCAGTTTTGATGATGCTGAATTTACGATTGGAACAGTAAGGTAGATAATTAATTCAAGTATGTTAATTATCATAGTTGCATTTTCGGTTGATTCTCCTAGCACATCATTTTCGGAAATTACGCTTGAAAAAATAGTGAGGGATTGTGTTACAATACAGGTGAACATGTTAAACCAAAAAACAAAATCAATAAAAGGCTCCAGGGACAGCTCTGCCTGTTCTTCGGGTGTGCAATTTGCCGCATCAAAAGCAAAATCAGTTTTGTCGGTGGCCAGGCCCCGATAGAAATCCCATAACTTTCCGTTCGAATGAAGATCAACCTGGTCTCCAACCAAATGACCGAAAAATCCAGTATGCATGTCCAGGGCTGGTTTTTTGCCGATCAAACTTAAAAGTGTTAATGCATTGGGAACGGTGTTGCCTTTAAAATAATATCCCATCCAATCAATTTTAAACTCGATTCCTTGGCCTATGGTTGTTTCAATATTATTTCCAAAACAGTTTT
>CAWUOD010000032.1:0-12930 GCA_963923115.1 uncultured Singulisphaera sp. | reverse complement strand
TTATTGGCATTGGTCTTTTGGTGCTGAGGGACCAAATCGGGCGCCTTGGTGAACAACCCTTTCAAGGGGAACAACCCTTTCAGGGGGAAAAAACCTCTCCGGATAAGGGCGTGGAGTTCCAGGATGCATTGGCGGATGACAGCGACAAACAAAGGGCTGGCTCTCCTCCTTTTTATCCTTTTGAAGATCGTTTTTTAATTATTCATGGCTCCGCTTTTTCCCGCTCGGTGCGCACGGCCGTTGGATTGGAGGCTCTCCTGTCCGACTACCTCAAATTCCCCGTCGAAGTCGAACAGTTTCGCCCCCGTTGGCTGCCCCTTGAAAACAATTGCCAGACACAATTGTCCCACCCTGGTCCCGATGGCGAAAAAGATCCCCAAACCGGCAGGCTTTATGGCGGCCTGGGCACCGGGGCCCTTTGCGGTTCCCGCGTTCTGGAAATGCAAAGTCATTTTCGCCTGCGGATCGGTCCCCTCGATGAGCCTACCCTGAACCAATTTCTACCCGCCGTTTCCCGCGGTGGCAAAGCCATCCCTTCACCGCTTTTGCGCACCGTCCGGGAACTCACCCGTGTCTATGTGCGAAACGGAATGGATTTCGAAATCCAGTTGGTGGTCAGGGGCGAAGCGTTGCCCCCACCTGTCCTTGACAAGGATCGGCCGGTACTCGGCCAGTCCCTTTGGCTGTTCGGAAAAAAACCGGAACATCCCGTCGATGAACTGGTTTTTTTCAGTGAAATGTCCGTTTGATTTTCCATGAAATGAGAGGTTTCCCTTGGCTGGAAGCAACCTGCGAGCACTTACCGAAAAGTTGAATGAAACCTGTTTGAAATCCCTTGAGGGAGCGGCCGGACTTTGCCTTTCCAAAACAAATTTCAATGTCGAGGTGGAACATTGGCTTTTAAAGCTACTTGATGTAGCTGATAGTGATTTGAGCACCATTCTCCGCCATTACGAAATCGACAAGGGTCGCGTCCGGTCCGAATTGACACGGACCATGGACGGCTTCAAGACCGGAAATGGCCGGGCGCCCCAGTTGTCGCCTGAAATTCCCGATTGGATCCGCCAGGCATGGCTCCTTGCCACGATCGATTTTGGCGCCGGCCGGATCCGGAGCGGACACCTGTTCGCCGCGCTGCTCGGCGATCGCGATCTTTCCCTGCGAATTCGCGCGGGAAGTTCCGAACTTAACAAACTTTCCTCCGACAAATTGTCCGAGGACTTGGGCACCCTCCTCGCACACAGCAAGGAAGATCCAGGCACCCCATCGGCTGCTTTGGCAAATAGCGGAGCGCAGGGCGTTTCCCCCGATGGACAAACCCGTCCGGCATCCAAAACGCCCAATCTGGACCAATTCACCCAGGACCTGACCGCCCGTGCCAGGGAGGGAAAAATCGACCCGGTCATCGGTCGCGATTTCGAGATCCGGCAAGTGATCGACATCCTGACACGCCGCCGCCAAAACAACCCGATCCTCGCGGGTGAGGCGGGTGTCGGAAAAACGGCGGTCGTCGAAGGCTTTGCCTTGCGCATCGCTTCCGGAGATGTCCCCGAACCCCTCAAAGCGGTCAGTCTCAGGGCTCTTGATCTTGGACTGTTGCAAGCGGGCGCAGGAGTAAAAGGGGAATTCGAAAACCGACTGAAATCGGTGATCCAGGAGGTACAGGGATCACCCACACCCATCATCCTCTTTATTGATGAAGCCCACACCTTGATCGGCGCGGGTGGCGCCGCCGGTTCCGGAGACGCCGCCAATCTTCTGAAACCCGCTTTGGCCAGGGGTGAATTGCGCACTGTCGCAGCCACAACATTTGATGAATACAAAAAATCGTTCGAGGACGATCCCGCCCTGAAGCGTCGGTTTCAACTTGTGAAAGTCGAGGAGCCGGACCGGAACAAAGCCGTCGCCATGCTTCGGGGCACGGTGGCTTCCCTTGAAAAGCACCACAAAGTCCGAATCCTCGACGAGGCCGTCGTTGAGGCGGTTCGTCTTTCCCAAAGGTACATTCCCGACCGCCAACTTCCCGACAAAGGTATCAGTCTTCTGGATACCGCGTGCGCCCGGGTCGCTCTAAGCCAATCAACGACTCCGGCCGCACTCGAGGATTCCCGCCGGGAACAGGACAAACTGCGCCTGGCCAAAGCCTCGCTGGACAGCGAGGAAAACCTCGGGATTTCCCACAAGGCCCAACTGGCGGAGATCGAAGAGCGTCTCGTAAAGGAAGCCAAACGGGGTGAAGATCTTGCATCCCAGTGGGAAAAGGAAAAAGCGCTCGCCGCGAAAGTCGATTCCGTGCGATCGGAATTGGAACCGCTTGTGCCCCCCGGAAAGCAGACAAGCGGGCAATCCAACAGCCCTGAGGGGAATAAGACCGAACCCGTCACCAGCCCCCCCGTTGACCCGGCCAAGGCAAGGGCGGAGTTGACCGGACTGACCGCTGAACTGGACAAGGTGCAGGGCGAAACTCCACTCATCCATCCCTTTGTCGATGCTTCCGTGATCGCGGATGTCATCTCCGGCTGGACGGGAATTCCCCTGGGCAAAATGGTTCGAAATGAGGTCGAAAATGTCCTCCATTTGGCGGAGACCCTCAAAAAGAGGGTCGTGGGCCAGGACCACGCGATGGATATGCTTGCCGAACGGATCCAGACCAACCGCGCTGGCCTTAGCGATCCCAGACTCCCGATCGGTGTCTTCATGTTGGTGGGACCATCCGGCGTCGGAAAAACCGAGACTGCCCTGGCGCTCGCCGAGTTGATGTTTGGTGGCGAAAACAGCCTCACCGTCATCAATATGTCCGAATACAAATCAGACATGATGGTGTCGCGCCTGACAGGACCAGCCCCGGGCCTTGTGGGTTATGGCAAAGGCGGGGTCCTGACCGAGGCGGTCAGACGAAAACCCTCCAGCCTTGTCCTTCTGGATGAAATTGAAAAAGCAAATCCGGCTGTTCACGATCTGTTTTTTCAGGTGTTCGACAAGGGCAGCCTGACGGATGAGAAAGGACTTGAAACCGATTTTAAAAATACGATTATCCTTTTGACTTCCAATGCGGGAACGGACCTGATTTTGAAATTGTGCGCGGATCCCGACACCAGGCCCAATCCCAGTGGACTTCGCGATGCCATTCGCCCTGAGCTATTAAAATCGTTCAAGGACGCATTCCTGGGAAGAATCACGGTCATACCGTACTTCCCACTGGAAGAGGATGTGCTTCGAAAAATCATCCGCCTCAAATTGGCGAAAGTGGGTGACAGACTCAGGGAATCCTACCGGGCCGATTTTGAATACGATGACACGGTGATAAAAGCGATCCTCGGTCGTTGCAACGAGGCCGAATCCGGCGCTCGAATCGTGGACAAAATCATCAATACCACGCTTTTGCCTGAAATCTCCAGGCGACTGCTCACGGCTGTGGCCGAAGGTGGAGCCGTCCAACGCGTCCGGCTTGGCGCCGGGAAGGACAATTGTCTCTACGAGATCGTGGTGGAAACAACCCCCGCCCTGTAGTCGGGCTTTGTCTAAAGCCTTGCAAACAGGTTTGTAAAAGGGCTGGAGCCGGGCCCCTTTTGCCAAGTTTTTGGACGGAGCCCAAATAAATCCCGGAGTCAAGGACTCGGCAAATGCAAAATTTGCCGACCTCCCGGGGTATTCACCAAAAAGGTGTTTACCCCTCCCGAAAAACACGCGTTCTACTTGGCTTCGATGACAATTTCCAAAACAATCGGATCCAGCTCGGAGGCGTAGCCCTCAAAGACAGGTGTGACAATCGCCCGGGCACTTCGGGCTTTCTCCGGTATGATCACCTCGACCGAGGCGCCATACGGGTCTTCAAACCCCTTTCAGCAATCGTCCTTGAACGGCTTTTCAAACGGTGTGCCCACAGGCATACCGTTCTCATCCCTCCAATGAACGACAACAAGGGCTCTGGCCCGACCAGCCCCCTCCGAAAAACGAATGTATTGATTCTCACCAAGGGCAGGTCCTGAAACCAGATATTTGAGACCAATTGTCCCTCTGGCCCCGGCAACCCATTCCCCAACCGGGTAGGGTCCAGGATGCAGGGAATCCCCATCACGGGGAAGTGTTCCCACAGGCACACCGCCTGCGGGAACAAATTCCATGAAAAGGCTCGCTACAAGCGCCAAAACCAAAACGCCAAGAATCCCCAGCCAACCATTTGACACGGCAGGCCGGGGAGCAGCCACAGGATTAACCCTATTTTCCATGGTTTTTCCTTGATGAAAATTAGGGCGCTTGTGCATCGTCCGGAATATCGGCTTCGTTGGGACTGGCGATGAAATACCAGTTCTTGTCGTTGATGCCGGAATTGAGGCTCACAACGCTGCCATCGCCCAGAAGGATGTTGATCGCGCTGGAGTTGTAGGCTTGCTCCTTGTAGGGGTGGGCGTTGTCCACCGGAGGCCCAAATTCGGGCTTCTTGTGGCAGCGGAATTCCCATGGCTTGGTCCCGGTCCATTCGGTGGGTACCGGATTGGGATTGTTCACGAAAATCGATCGCGCCCAATAAGGAGAGTTGTATTGCGAATTGATCACGGTCGCCGGAGCGGCCAACTGGGCAGGCTGACGAACCCATTGGTGTGCCAGGGTGGGAACTTGCCATCCATATGCCCAAAGCAGCGCCCCGGAGCTGGGGTTGGTGCTTGCGCCACGCTTGCAAACGGAATAGTGTTCGGAGACGATCATCGTCTTGGAAAGTCCATCGCTGATACTGCTGGTCAGGGACATCCCCATGTCGCCGAAAACCATCCAGTTTGCCGCATAGCTCGTAAGGCCCCAGGTGGTGCCAGCCGTCGACCATGCGGGAACAGGACTGTTGGCGGAGGTGTTATAGGTGCTGGGTGTCAATTCAAAGGTGCCACTACCAACCGTGACATCGGCGGGAGCCAGGAGGGTCTTGACGACCGCTCCCTTGGCGGCATCCGGTCCCTGTCTGAAAAGGGCGTCCTGTTCCAGGTAGGGAAGCAGGCTATAAAAGAACGACCCACCCGTTTGGGAAGAATATTTCCCATACATCGGAGGCGCCTTGCCAAAGGTGTCATTCGCCGCATGCACCGCCAAACCAATCTGCTTCAGATTGTTCTTGCTCTGCAAACTGGCCGCCGCCGCCCGAACCTTTTGCACAGCTGGCAAAAGAAGACCAATGAGAACCGCGATAATGGCGATCACCACCAAAAGCTCAATCAGGGTGAACCC
Source organism: uncultured Singulisphaera sp. (assembly GCA_963923115.1). GTDB lineage: Bacteria > Planctomycetota > Planctomycetia > Gemmatales > Gemmataceae > SYLG01. The sequence continues at coordinate 7,713 of CAWUOD010000032.1, read as the reverse complement.
ATTTCTAACTTTACGCATACTTAATCTCCAATTTACAGAAAATATATTCAGACTGTCTCAGGGAACATTTTCAATCGCGAAATCCGCAAACACCGGAGGTGCCAAATGGATCAATGGGGAACTCGGCAACTGCCTGGAAACGGCGGGGGTCCAAACCACGATGGGGACGATCGGGCAAAGGGATCAATAGAAACCGGACACGCCGTTCTGGGGTGCCTATACTCAGGAAAAACCAGGAACATCCACAGCGGGAACGCAAAGCCAGGCGGAATAGACTTGTGTCACGGCACTGGCTCCTTTCCTGCTTTTTAACACCAAAAAATTTTACGGGACCTTACCGGAACTTTTGCGCCACACTCGCAAGCACACCGAGTTTTGCCCGGGCAATCTCAAGCGATGAGACCGGATTGTCCGCAAAAGTGGCGAAACCACAGTCTGGATGAATTGCGGCCACCCGTTCCGGTCCAAAGAGCGAAAACGCTTCCTCGACTCTTTTCATGATAATCGACTCTGTTTCAATGTCCAGAGTTTTGGGGTTCACAAGACCCAAACCGAGCTTTGTTTCCTTCGGAAGACCTTTTAATACCTTCATTTCCCCCGCCCGTGGTGTGGAAAACTCCAACAGGAGCATGCCCACGGGAATTTTGGAAAATAGACCCACCAGGGGCTCATAATCACCGGTAAGCGCAACCGATTCATCCCTCGACCAGTTGCCCCGGCAAACATGCATCGCAAGGCGCTCCCGCGGGAACCCTTCCAGAGTCCGCGCCAGGATGGATTGCGCAAATTCCAGCTCTTCGTTTCTGGGTTTTCTCCAGGATAGTGCCCCACACATGAAACTCCGCCGCTTCTTGGGCTGGGCGAATACCACCTCGGTCAGAACTGGTTCATCAATCTGTACGATTGACGCGCCATATGCCAAAAGATCCGCGATCTCGGCTCTCAAAAGTCGGATCACATCCTCGGCAAGCGCCTCGCGCTCCTTGTATACCTTCTCCGACAAACATTCCAGAAACAGGGTACGGGTCAAAAGATAAGGACCAGGCAATGCCACCTTGATTGGACGCTGTGTAACGCTTCTCAAAAACGCCAATTCCTGCAAAGCCAGGGGACGATTGCGGACCAACGGTCCCAAAAGGGCCGGATGATGGACCTTTTCGGCGGGAACATCCAGTTGGGAAAGCTCGCCTTTGAACTTGTCCGGATCATCCACATAGGGAAGCAGATCACTCACGGGAATCAGCCGACAACAGGAAAGCCTTCCACCAACAAAACTCGCATAGGTGTCGCGGCGCTGTTCCCCATCCGTCAGGACATCCACCCCCGCTTGTTCCTGGGCGCTGACCACCAACCGGACCGCATCATCCGCCGCGTTCTCAAAGTCCACCTCGGAGATGCGCCCCTCAAGCTTTTCATGGAGCATCCGCAACAACCAGGCGGGCCGGGGCATGGAACCCATGCCAAACACAGCCAGCCTTGGCAACGGCGCGACAAGCTTGTCCCTTGGGGGAAGCCCCACATTCCGGTCAACCATCGAATTGGCCAAACCGGGTAAATTCCTGGCCTGTGGGCTCACTTTTGCCGCTTCGCCACGCCCCAGCCAGGCTTCGCGCTCCTCAAGAGAACCCTTCACCACAAGGAAATGGTGCGCCGTGCCCCCACCCGCAAGGGTTTCGGTTCGATGATCCAAAAGGAAATTTCCCGTCAAACGACCCCACGAAGGAAGATCGTCGGCAACGGATTTCTCCGTGCTCCTCAAATGGAGCAGCTGACCTCGCTCCAAAGGCCCAAGGTGCTGACGAATCAGGATCAACAATCCATTGCCGCAATCGAGGTCGCCCCCATCAAAAGAGGCGTCGGGAACCATCGTATCAGCCATTGGGGAACCCAGGGTTACGGGAAAGGACAAGCAAAACTAATAGCTGATACTTGGGACCCCCTGGTCCATGAATTCCACCAGTTTGGCCCCACCAACAATCACCGCGCCCGCGATGAGCCCGGTATCATCAAGCTTGCGCCGCTTGAAACAGGGGGAGCATACATAGATCTTCCCGCCTTCACGCGCGAAATTGGCCATTAGCTCCGACAGCTTGGCGAAGCCCTCCTCATGGATCGCATCCGCTCCTCCCGCCACCGCGAGCCTCACTCCCTCCGTCGAAAGAAACACGACGGTATCCCTGTCGGATCCCAACGCCGCATTGGCCACCACAAAAGCAACAGTGGCCCGATCGGGTTGCTCGGGACCAACAGTCAGACTAACGACAAATTTGCCAGCCATCGAAAATCTCCATCTGTTGGGTGCCCTTTGTCCGGCACGGTTTTGTCGACCCGGACCACTTTTCAGGAATCCGCTCGCTTCCTTAAATCATAGACCGGATGGGATGCGCCCACCAGGCCATGCCCCGTCATCCTTATCCAGGCCGGAATGTCCTCGGGGGCCCCTGGATCGGTCGCCACGACACGAATCAGGGTTCCCGCTGGGGCTTCGCGGAGAATTCGCCTGAGCTGGAGAACCAAATCTCCACATCCCAGGTCGCCAAAGTCGTGAACAATGGCCGGAGTTTCATCGGAAGCGGTATTCCGCCCCCCCGAGTCCGCGAAACCACCTTTTTCGGCGGATTCATCGGCGTCGTTGTCCGGGTTGATTGCCAACAATCCTGAAATCCCGCAAGGCGACCCACAACGCCCCGGGTCCGCCCCAAGCCAAGCCTTTTTGTAACAGTCCTTGCCCGCCAACCAGCGTCCCAAATGTTGCCTCATGGCAAGCGGGTCGCGATTGAGTCCCTTCGCCGCGCAGGGCAGACATCGTGGCCTGTCCCTGAGACCAAGCGCGACCGCGCAAAGCACCCCATGATCGCAAAGGTTTGCGCCACAATCCGGACAGAGGCTCCCCGCCCACCGGGACAAGGCCTCGTCCAACAGCCGTGATTCAGAGACTTGTTCCATAGAAATAATCTATAGTAATCACGGGGAAAGAGACAAGGTCCATCCAAAAAAAAAGCCGCACGGTAAACCGCGCGGCTTGGATGTTTCTTTCAGGTTTCGGCTGTCACAACCGGCCTTAGGCGTTGACCGGGGCCTCGACCTTCGGGGCGGGCGCCGCCTTGGGGGCGATCAACTCGGGATTGATGAACTCGATGATCGCAAGTTCCCCGCCATCGCCGATCCGGCGCTTGTGGATCTTCAGGATGCGGGTGTAGCCGCCTGGATGGTTGGCGAACTTGGGAGCCACTTCGTTGAAGAGCTTTTTGTAAACATTCGGGCGAAGCCACGACTTGACATCCTTGGCGGCTTCCGAGTCGGCATCGATCGTGCGCTTCGCCATGGGTCCGAGAAGGGAAACGGCTTCACGGCGGGCGTGAAGGTCACCCTTGCGGGCAATCGTGATCAACCGCTCGATGAAAGGACGCAGTTCCTTGGCCTTGGCCACGGTGGTTTCAATGCGACCGTGCTCGATCAGACCACAACTCAGGTTGCGATTAAGAGCAAGACGGTGGCTGGAGTTCCGGTTCAGCTTGCGACCGGCTTTCATGTGACGCATGATTCTATTCCTTGTCTAATCTTTGAACCTTGTCTTGTATTGTTCCGGCCGCCTTAGCGGTTCGAGGCTGGAAGCCTCATGCCCAGATGCATGCCTCGCTCGGCAAGCTTGGCTTTGACTTCCTTGAGCGTGTTGTCGCCAAAGTTGCGAACCTCGAGCAGCTCGTCCTCCGAGCGACAAACAAGATCGCGAACCATTGTGATCCCTTCGGATTCGAGACAGTTCGTGGCGCGCACGGACAGCTCGAGTTCGGCAAGGCTCATGGCCAAGTGACGCTCGAGGTCCGGATCGTCACCAATCTCCGATTCGATCTCGGGCTCATCCCCATAGCCAATCTCGGGTCCGAGGTCGGCATATTGGATGAAGGGGTTGAGGTGCTTGCGAAGGATCTTCGCGGCTTCGACCAACGCCATTCCGGGAGCGATCGTACCGTTGGTCCAGATCTCAAGTCCCAACTTGTCATAGTTGGTCTTTTGGCCCACGCGGGTGTCCTCGATCTCGTACTTGACCTTCACCACCGGGGAGAAGCTCGAGTCGACGGGGATGACGCCCACTTCGCGATCGCCGATCACATTTTCTTCAGCGGAACGGTAACCACGACCATTCTCAACCTTCATCTCGACGACGAAAGGAACATCGTCGGTGAGAGTGGCGATCACATGGTCGGGGTTGACAATGCTGACAGTCGCGTCGGCGATGATGTCGGACGCCTTGACGACGCCCCTCTCGTGCCGCTCGATGCGGATGGTTTTGGCGAATTCGGAGGTGCTTTTCACCACCAGGCTCTTGATGTTGAGGATGATGTCGGTGACATCCTCCACAACGCCGGGAATCGAGGAGATCTCGTGCTGCACACCCTGGATTTTAACCTGGGTGACGGAGCTCCCTTCAAGGCTGGATAGAAGCACCCGGCGAAGGCTATTGCCGACGGAAACCCCGAAGCCGCGCTCGAAGGGTTCCACCGAGAACTTGCCATAGGTGTCGGACAATGTGGAACGATCGGCCGAAATGCGGTTGGGAAGTTCCAGGCCACGCCAGCGGATACGCATATTCGAGAATCTCCGAATGGAAAAAATGAGCCCTTGGGGGTGTTGTCTTGATTAGCGGGAGCAAAGCTCGATGATGAGCTGCTCGCGGAGATCCTCAAGGTTGGGATCCACATCGGTCCGCGAAGGCAGACGGGTCAGTACACCGGTTGGAGGCTGGCTCTCGTTGTTGGTCCGCTCAAGATAGGCGGGAACGGGACGACGCTCGTTTTCGCCAAGACCGTTGCGGATCGCTTTGAGCGAGGTCTCGTGGTTGCGAACGGAAATCACATCGCCCGCGCGGAGCAAAAGACTCGGAATGGTGCAACGATGAACGCCGAGGGTGATGTGGCCGTGAGCGATAAGCTGACGGGCGTTGGAGCGGCTGGAGGCCCAACCCAAACGGTACACCACATTGTCGAGGCGACGCTCCATGAGGGAGAGAAGGGCCTCGCCGGTGCTCTCCTTGGAACGGGAGGCGATTTCAAAATAGCGGTCGAACTGGCGTTGCATCACGCCATAAAAACGACGCAGCTTTTGTTTTTCGCGAAGACGGGTGCCGTACTCGGAAAGCTTGCCACGGCGCTGGCCGTGCATGCCGGGGGCGTAATTGCGCTTTTTGAGGGAGCACTTGTCGCTCTCGCAGCGGGTCCCCTTGAGGAACAGCTTGCGGCCTTCGCGGCGGCACAGCTTGCAGACGGAGTCGGTGAATCTTGCCATGGTTCGCTTCTAAGCTTCCAAATAAGGTGGATTAAGTATGTGTAAGGGGGTTAAACGCGTCGGCGCTTCGGGGGACGGCAACCATTGTGGGGCAGCGGGGTCACATCCTCGATCGAGCGCACGGTCAAACCGGACGCCTGAAGCGCGGTCACCGCGGATTCACGACCAGATCCGGGACCCTGCACCTGGACATCGACTTCCTTGACTCCGAACTTGCTCGCCTTTTCGGCGGCAACTTCCGCGGCGCGCTGAGCCGCGAATGGGGTGCTCTTCCGGCTCCCCTTGAAGCCCACTCCACCACCCGAGGCGAAACAGAGCGTGTCGCCTTGCTTGTCGGTGATGGTTACAATCGTGTTGTTGAAGGTCGCCTTGACATGCGCCACTCCGGCGCTGACATTGCGACGGACCTTCTTCTTGCCCTTTTTCGACACCGTATAAGCCCTCTTCTTGGACCGCCTCGAGCGGCCATGACTTTGTGAACCGGACCGGAAAAAATACCGGTATCAACTCTTACTTGTCCTTCACGCCCTTCTTGCCGGCCACCGTCTTGCGGGGACCCTTGCGGGTGCGGGCGTTCGTCTTGGTGCGCTGGCCGCGAACCGGAAGACTCCGGCGATGCCGGGATCCACGATACGAGCCAATCTCGCGAAGACGACCAATGTTTTGCTGGATCTGCCGACGAAGCGGACCTTCCACCGTGTATTCACGGTCAAGGATTCCCGCCAAACGGCTGATCTCATCGTCCGAAAGCTCCCGCGCGCGACGGTTCGGATCGACCTTGGCCTGCTCACAAAGTTGCAGGGAGGTCGCGGGACCAATCCCGTAAATGTAGCGCAGGGAAATGTGGGTGGGTTTATCGTTCGGAAGGTCCACACCCAAAATACGAGGCATCTTCAAGGCTCCTTATCGGCTTGGCTTCTTACCGGGCTATTAGCCCTGACGCTGCTTGTGCCGGGGGTTTTCACAAATAATCAAAAGCTTGCCGTGCCGCTTTACCAGCTTGCACTTTTCGCAAATTCTCTTAACGCTCGAACGGACTTTCATGGTTCACCTCTCCCCACCGTTTCGGACCAATCGTCTCGAAAGGTTCGGGAACTAATCAGGATACCCCAAAATTCATGCTCCAGCAAGGGATTTTCCGCCAGGACCTGGAATCCAGGTCTCTTCGCGGGCTGTTATCACATATACCCCTTGCTCAAGGATCGCTACCGTGTGCTCCACATGAACACTCGGCAGACCGTCACGCGTTACCACCGTCCAGTGGTCCCGCAGGGTGTCGCAAAGATGCCCTCCCATGTTAACCATCGGCTCCACGGCCAAAACCACTCCGGGCTCTAGCCGGAAGTCGGTCTTCTTCATGGAGTTATGCCAATAGTTAGGCACCTGGGGCAACTCATGCATCGCTCGGCCGATACCATGTCCCACATATTGGGTCACCATGGTGAACCCGGCACGCTTGGCTTTCGCCTGCATCGCCTGGGCTACTTCCGACCACCAGCTGCAATGGGCCATCTCCTCCATTGCCAGCTGTAAAATTTCTTCACTTTCCCGGATCAGCCTCGCCTTTTCCTGGGAAATTTCTCCCACAGGAAGACTCACCGCCGCATCCGCGCACCACCCCTCAACCGAGCAGGCAGTGTCAATCTTCACTATTTCACCTTCCGACAACGACCGGTTTCCGGGTATCCCGTGAACCACCTGTTCGTTGACGGATATGCATGTTACCGCTGGAAAAGGAACCCGTCCGGGATATCCCTTGAACAGGCTCTTGGCGCCCTCCTTGACGAAGAGCTCTTCCACCGCGTGATCAAGATCTATCGTCCTGACCCCTGGCCTTACCATCTCACGGCATAGATCAAGAGCACGGGCAACTATCTTGCCCGCAACCCTCATCATCTCAACATCCCGGACAGTTTTTAACTGCTTTACCCGGTGTGGATCCGCCGATGACCTGACCAAAGTTACTCCGCCACTTCCCCGGAGGGAAAACTAACCGGCAGGCTGTCCAAGCGCCTCAGCAAGACGCCCGAACACCACTTTTACTTCCCCACCACCCTCGATCCGGGAAAGGATCTTGCGCTCTTCATAATAGGGAATTAAACGCTCGGTATCTTTGTGGTAAACAACCAACCGAGCCGTAACCGTCTCAGCTGAGTCGTCCGCCCTCTGAACCAGTGCGACTCCGCAATCATTGCACACTCCAGCCACCAGGGGTGGATTGTTGTGTGTGTGATAGGTGGCCTTGCATCCCAACTTGGGGCAGCTCCAACGGCCACACACCCGGTTGACGATCGCCTGGTCAGGAACATCAATCAGGATGGCAATGTCGAGCTTCATGCCGACTTTTGCCAAAATCCCGTCAAATGCCTCCGCCTGGGCAAGCGTCTGTCTCTTATACACATCTCCGAGCCCACGAGACCAGAGAGG
>CAWUOD010000031.1:0-12958 GCA_963923115.1 uncultured Singulisphaera sp. | reverse complement strand
GGCGCTCCACCGATAGGCCATCCCGTGTTCGCCCCTGTACCTGTGCTAGTGTTTTTACAACCAGAAATGCCGATAAGTCCAGCAACCACCATGGGCGTCCACATCCAGCGCCCCAATCGACCGGAGACGATGGTGAATGCTTTCATGATGAGGGTACCTCGCAAGGGGTTGTCAAGTTAAGGAGTTTGGGCGGCATGGGCAGCATTGCTTCCAATTCCTTGCCAAAATGCGTCAAAATCCTAGCTTTTTCTGTGTAAACCAAGCCACGGACCTTCGGCGCACAGTCCTTCCCAAGTGCGCTCATACTTTTTTTTGGATATTGGTGCAATGGCAGCTTGCTCGATTGCGGTGATCCCCGGTGATGGAATTGGCCAGGAGGTAATCCCCTCCACGATGCGTGTTCTTGACCGGGCGGTCCAGGGGACAGCCCTCTCCTTTGAGTGGAATGTCCTTGATTGGAATTGCCAGCGCTACCTCACGACGGGCAAGCTCCAGCCCGATGATGCATTTGAGATTCTTGCCCGCCACAAGGCGGTCCTTTTTGGAGCCATTGGCGATCCCCGGGTACCTGATACGGTTCCGGTTCATACTTTGCTTCTGCCGATGCGTCGCCATTTCGACCAGTATGTGAACTTGCGTCCCAGCTACCTTTATCCCGGGGTTGAATCCCCGTTGCGGGACAAGGCTCCCGGCGCGATTGATCTGCTTTTTTATCGTGAGAACACCGAGGGTGAATATGCGCCTTTGGGCGGCAAGCAGTACCCTGGAACGCCTGAGGAAATCGCGGTTCAGGTGAACATGTTCACGCGCCGTGGTTGCGAGCGGATCATCCGCGCCGCGTTCAAGGCTGCCCAGAATCGTCCCCGCAAAAAACTCACCAGCATCACCAAATCGAACGCCCTGAGCTTTTCGATGACCCTGTGGGATGATGCGTTCAACGCCGTCCGCAAGGAATTCCCCGATGTACAGGCCTCCTCCCTTTTGGTGGATGCCGCGGCTATGGACCTTGTTCGCAAGCCCGAGTCTTTTGATGTGATGGTGGCCAGCAATCTGTTCGGGGACATCCTTACGGACCTCGCGGCAATGGTGACGGGCACTATCGGCCTGGCTTCCAGCGCCAATATCAATCCCGAAGGCAAGTTCCCCAGCATGTTCGAGCCCGTCCATGGATCCGCTCCGGACATTGCGGGCAAGGGAATATCCAACCCTCTCGCCGCGATCCTTTCCGGCGCGATGATGCTCGATCACCTCGGTCATGTCGCCACCGGGGACAAGGTGCGGGCAGCGGTTCACAAGGTTCTTACCGCTGGTCACCCCAAAACCCCCGATTTGGGAGGCAAGGACGGGACTGCGGCGATGGAAGCGGCGGTTCTCGCGGCTCTTTAATCCCCTGGGTTACGGCCGTCAGCGCGCCGTGAATGTTCCATCCTTTGGGCCGGAAAAAGTGGCATGGTTTCCGGTCCATGCGGGAGACCCTTTTTAATTAAAATATAAAAAAGGGTTAAAATATTGTCTTTTCGTTGGATTGGCCAAGGGTTACGCGGGCGGTTTTGTCCCTAGGAAATTCCCATTGCGGGCGAGAGACGCCGACATCACCAATTTTGCAAAAGCCGCTTGATAAAACGGGAGCTTCTGATGGCGGAAGACAATCGGGGTCAGGCGGTCAGCCTTGGATGCGGCACATTGATTGTCATTGCCCTTATTGTTTTGTTGTTTAGCAACCGGGGCCAGGACGAACTCAAGCGCGAGATTGGGGCCCTTCGAAATGAAATTGGGGAATTGCGCAAAGCGGTGGGGGAACAAAGCTTCCTGATCAAGGCCTTGCAACCCAACGCGAAATAATGCCCCCCGGCACGGCCAAGCCTGCCAATAATTCCAATCGGAAAAAAATGTCTCCCAACCTGGAATTCGGGATAAAACACCCCTCCCTGATGGTCCAAATGGGAACCCCTGCCTTGTACAATAGCTTTGATGATTGCAGTCGGTTCCTTCCTTTGAGAGCTGCCTTTTATGATCGGCCTTTCCCTGATCGTGGCGGTCGTCCTGGGTCCTTGCGGAGTGATTCCCGAAGAGGGACCTTCGAAAGGTCGGGTCGATTACGCCACGCAAATCAAACCCCTTTTGGCGCAGCGATGTGTCGCGTGTCATGGAGAAGCCCGTCCCAGGGGCGGATTGCGCCTCGACACAGCCAATTTCGCGAGAAAAGGGGGCAAAGGCGGCCCCTCCGTGATTGTCGGAAAATCCGGTCAATCCCCGTTGATTGAGGCGGTCAAAGGGGATGGGGCCATCGAGCGCATGCCACTCAAGCGTCCTGGACTTGCGCCCGGGGAGATTTCGCTTTTGGCCCGCTGGATCGATGAGGGGGCAATCGCGCCGGACAACGAGGTCCCAACAAGGCTCAACGAAACCCATTGGGCATTTCTTCCCCCCGGGAGACCGGCGATCCCCAGACCAAACCTGGAAAAGGGGGAAACCGCTCTCCAACCTATCGATGCGTTTGTCCGGGATCGGTTGGCCAAAGCGGGGTTGTCCCCTTCGGCCGAGGCGGACAAAATCACGCTGATTCGCCGCCTGAAACTCGACCTTTTGGGGTTGCCGCCGACTCCCGCCGAGGTCGACCAGTTTTTGTTGGATGCGTCGCCGGACGCATATGGGCGACTTGTGGACAGGTATTTGGCTTCGCCCCATTTTGGCGAGCGATGGGCGCGCCCGTGGCTCGATGCGGCCAGATATGCGGACTCCAACGGCTACAGTATCGATGCCCCGAGGTCCATCTGGAGTTATCGGGATTGGGTCATCAAGTCGATCAATCGGGATCAGCCTTTTGACCAGTTTGTGATTGATCAGGTTGCGGGCGACTTGCGCCCCAATGCAACGCTTGACCAGCGGGTCGCCACCGGTTTTCATCGGAATACTCCTCTGAACCAGGAGGGGGGGATCGATCAGGAACAATTTCGCATCGAATCGATTTATGATCGTGTTTCGACAACATCCACGGTCTTTCTTGGGCTCACGATGGGGTGCGCCCAATGCCACGATCACAAGTACGATCCGATCACCCAGCGCGAATACTATGAACTTTTTGCATTCCTTAATAGTGTTGAAGAGCCAACGCTTGAGTTCGCCACCGAAAAGGACCTTGCCGCAAGGGAGGCCGTTCGAAAGGAAATCGCCGACCACCATATCGCGCTCAACAAGCGGCATCCTGAAATCGCCCACAGAATGAAGGATTGGGAAGCAAATCTGACCCCTGCCTTCAAGGTGGACCAGCCTCCCGAAATCAAGGATTCTTTCGACCGGGCGGTCGACAAACGAACGGAAAACCAGGTTCGCCTTCTCACGGAGCTCTTTCTCGCGGATGTCTCCGATTACAAAGCGGAAAAGAAAGCTCTGGCGGAACTTCGCAAGCGGGTGCCTGTTTTTGATACGACCCTGGTGGTTGGCGAACTCAAAACGCCCCGGGTGACACAGATTCACCTGGGTGGGGATTTCACCCGCAAGGGAACAGTGGTGGCTCCCGGTGTTCCCGCGGTTTTGCCGCGGATCAAAGCCCGTGATGCCAAAAGACCGGACCGTCTCGATTTGGCAAATTGGCTCGTCGATCCGGCGAATCCCCTCACCGCCCGTGTCACGGTCAACCGGATTTGGCAATCCTATTTTGGGAGGGGAATTGTCGAGACGGAAAATGATTTCGGCACACAAGGCGCACCCCCAAGCCATCCTGAGCTGCTTGACTGGTTGGCAAACCTGCTGGTCGCAAAAAATTGGAGCATGAAGGCCCTTCATAGGGAAATTGTTCTGTCGAAAACCTACAGGCAGGCCTCCATCTCGCGGCCGGACCTCGACCGGGTTGATCCCGATAACCGTCTTTTGGGCCGACAGTCTCGCGTGCGCCTTGAGGCCGAGTTGATCCGGGACAGTGCCTTGTTGGTTGGTGGCCTTTTGAATCCAACAATTGGGGGCCCGAGTGTTTTTCCCCATCAACCAAACGGTGTCATGGATCTCGGCCAGATGAAACGCCCATGGAAACCCAGCAATGGACCGGACCGTTACCGTCGTGGGCTTTACACATTTTTTTGGCGGGCGACACCCTATCCCGCGTTGCTTGTGTTCGACGCCCCGAATTCGATTCAGGCTTGCACAAAGCGCAACCGTTCCAACACCCCCATCCAGGCGCTCACGCTTCTCAATGATGCCTCTTTTGTGGAATGCGCGACCGCTTTTGGGAAAAGGATCGTTGCAGAGGGGGGCAAAACCGATACAAGCCGGATGGAATTTGCCTTCAAAACCGTCCTTGGCAGGAAGCCCGGCGACCTGGAGACCCGAACGATCGAGCGCCTCCTTTTGGCGGAGAGAAATGATTCGAAGCCGGATCAGGACGGGAGTGAAGCCTCGGCTTGGGTTGCCGTCGCCAGGGTGTTGCTGAACACGGATGAATTCATCACACGGGAATGACCCGGGGATTGGAAACATGAACGAATCCATGATGGTAAATCCGATTCTCAACCGCACAAGGCGACATTTTTTTCGCGATTGCGGACTTGGTTTGGGATCCATGGCAATTGGGACGCTGACGGGTGAAAATCCTGTCCGCGGGGAAGGTGTCCCGGCGGCAAAGGCCGAATCGGGGATCGCGCGCAAGGGTCACTTTCCCGGCAAGGCAAAGAGCGTGATCTATCTTTTCATGGCGGGCGGTCCCAGCCAGCTTGAAATGTTCGAATATAAACCGGAGCTCCAAAAGAGATCAGGTCAGCCGATTCCCGATTCCTTCACCGAAGGTCGTCGATTTGCTTTTATGGACACCTTTTCAAGGGAGAAACCAAAGCTACTTGGGACACGAAGAAAATTTGCGCGCCATGGCCAATCGGGGGCCCAGGTTTCCGAATTATTGCCCGAATTCGCCAAAATGGTGGATAATGTGGCGATCCTGAAGACGGTCGCCACGGATGTGTTCAATCACGCCCCCGCCAAGCTGTTTGCCAATACGGGATCCCAGCAATTTGGTCGACCAAGCATGGGGTCCTGGGTCACCTATGGAATCGGTAGCGAGTCGCGTGATCTACCCGGATTTGTCGTGATGCAATCGGGGCCTCGTGGTCCCCGTGGGGGCGCGGTCAATTGGGGTAGCGGGTTTCTGCCCACGGCCTACCAGGGTGTTCCCCTCCGGTCATCGAATGACCCGATTTTAAACCTTGCGACTCCGGAAAATATCCGTCCCTCACAGCAAAAGCGCGCGGTCGAAGCGGTGGCCGCGCTCAACCGCCAGCGAATGGAAGTGACTGGCGATCAGGAGATCGCCACAAGGGTGGCGGCCTATGAGATGGCATTCCGGATGCAGACCAGCGCTCCGGAACTGGTTGATTTTTCAGGGGAATCCAGGGCCACTCTCGCGCTCTATGGTGTCGAACCGGGAAAACCGTCCTTTGGAAGCCAATGCCTTTTGGCCCGGCGCATGGTCGAACGGGGCGTGCGATTTGTCCAGATTTATCACAGCGAATGGGATCACCATGGCGGTCCTGGCCAGACCCTGAACAAGGACCTTGATGTTTCCTGTCGGGATATCGACCGACCAATGGCGGCCCTCATCGCCGATTTGAAATCCCGCGGCCTTCTCGATGAGACACTTGTTGTTTGGGGAGGGGAATTTGGCCGGACCCCCATGGGCGAGAACCGTGAGAATATTGGCCGAAACCACCACATTGACACATCGGTCATGTGGATGGCGGGCGGAGGGGTGAAGTCGGGAATCGTCCATGGAATGACGGACGAATTCGGTTTTGCCCCGGTGGAGGACCGGATTCATATTCATGACATCCAGGCGACGATCCTTCACCAGCTTGGCCTGGAGCACACCAGGTTGACCTACCGGTTTCAGGGGCGCGATTTCCGCCTCACCGATGTCGAGGGTCAGGTCATCACAAAGATCCTTGCCTGAAATGCCCACCATGGCGTTTGTGCAAGGATCCTATGAATTCGCCCGGAATGGCCCGAGTGGGAAACCAGGCGACCCTGAAAGTTGCCGGGCGGTAAATCGGGGTTCATCCGAAACAATTGGAATTGTCTTGACGGCAGGGTATTTGGAGTCCTGAACATGGTCCGTTCCTGTTTGCTGTTGTTTTTGGCGGGGATTTTCCCGCTGTTTGCCAAAGCGCAAAATGTGGCGAAACCGGTTGAAAAAAACGCTTCGTCCCAGGAAGCGGATATCCGTGAGCTCAAATTGCGCGATTGGGAGCCGCGGTCCATGATGGCGACCAGAACCACCATTTTGGATAAACCGCTTTTTCCCGTCGTTGATGTTCACAATCACCTGGGTGGGGGAAAGGACCGGCTTACTCCTGCCACCGTCAACAGGTATCTGGCGGAAATGAACGAGGCGGGGGTAAAAACTGTCGCCAATATGGACGGGGGATGGGGGGATCGGTTGAAGGAAACCATCGCCGCCCTGGACCTTGCACATCCCGGCCGTTTTCTAACATTCACCCTGATCAATTTCGAGGGACTGGACGACCCCGATTGGGGCGAACGCGAAGCCAAACGCCTCGAGGAGAGTTTTCAGGCGGGTGCCAAAGGCCTCAAATTCCACAAGTCCTTTGGTCTTAGCCATCGCTACAAGAATGGAAAGCGCCTCGCCGTGGATGATGCGAAGCTTGATCCGGTGTGGGCCATGTGCGCAAAACACAACCGGCCCGTTGTGATCCATGTCGCCGATCCCGCCGCCTTTTTCACGCCGTTGGACAAATACAACGAGCGATGGCACGAACTGAACAAGAATCCGGGTTGGCTTTTCTTTGGCGAAAAATGGCCAAAACGGGAGGATATCCTTGAGGCCCTCCACAGGGTGATCGAAAGAAATCCAAAAACGACCTTTATCAATACCCATTTTGGAAACAATGCCGAGGACCTCGCCTCTGTTGGGGAGAAACTGGACAAGTATCCCAACATGTTTGTCGACATCGATGCACGGATTTCAGAATTGGGGAGGCAGCCCTTCACCGCCCGGCGGTTCTTCCTGAAATATCAGGACCGGATTATGTTTGGCACGGATACCACTCCCCGTCGCGATGCGTTCCGGATCTATTACCGTTTTCTTGAGACAGATGACGAGTATTTCGATTGTTCGGCCAGTCATCATCGTCAGGGGTTCTGGAATATTTATGGGCTCAACCTTCCCCCCGAGGTTTTGGAAAAAGTCTATCGTGGCAATGCGGAGCGGGTGCTCTTTGGCCTGAAAACCGAGGAGGAAAAAAAAGCCCTTGCTCCAAAGGAGATGGTGATTCGTTCCACGGGGGATTTTGAGTTGAAAGGCGATGGGTCCGATCCCGCCTGGAATCGGACCGGGTGGACGAATCTTTCGAGGCGTTCCCCCAAGGGACACAACTATGAAACAAGGGTCAAGGCTTTGTATTCGGACAAAGGTCTCTATGTCCTTATGGAGGCAACCGACTCCAAACTCACCAGCACATACAAGGAGGATTTTGATACCCTCTGGAAAGAGGATGTGTTCGAATTCTTCCTATGGACCGATGAACGGGATCCGATCTATTTCGAATACGAGATTTCACCATTAAACCGGGAGCTTCCCATCCTGGTGCCAAACCTGGACGGGAAATTTCTGGGCTGGCGGCCTTGGCTCGATGGCCCAAGTCGCAAAACGCGCAAAGCCACAAGTGCCATTGGGGGGGAAATCAAATCCGGCGCCGAGGTGAAAGGTTGGAAGGCCGAGGTTTTTGTTCCGTATGAGCTTCTTTCCCCACTTCGCAATATTCCACCCAAATCGGGAACCACCTGGCGGGGGAATTTTTACCGCATGGATTACGATGATGGAAAAACAAGTGCATGGGACTGGTCCCGTACCGGCCCGAGTTTCCACGATTTCAAACGATATGGAACATTGAAGTTCGAATAACTGCCTTTGAATGCAAGTTGATCAAAAGGCGGAAGATTCAACAGGACGGCGAGTGATTTCCCCGTCCTGTTTTTTTAAAAGCCATGAAGCCTGGGCTCTTTCAAAAAAATTGGACCAAAAGCCCAGTGGCATTGTCCGGGGACCCATGGTTCAAAGCCTCCCGGGTCAATTCCTGGACCAGGGATTGGGGATCAAGCCCCTTTCCCAGGCCGTCCCGGATTTTGGCCTCACTGACATGGTCCATCAGGCCGTCCGTCCCAAGGAGTAGGGCGTCACCCGCTTTGGGCTGAAAGGGTCGTATGTCAGAGAAAACGCTTTGGGCGCCTTTTAATTCCATGGACCCAAGATAACGAACCAATCGGTGTTTCAAAGGCGAAAGGGCGGCTTCCTTGGGGGCCATGGCTTTTTGGCGAACCAGTTCGGCGGCCATGTTGTGGGCCTGGGAAAGAATGGTCCTTCTGCCTTTTCGGAAAAGCCATGCCTCGCTGTCACCCAGGTTCGCGATCCACCAGCTTCCAGCGACTTTGGCAAGCAGGACGATGGTTGTTCCCATTTTTCGGTGGCCCATCGATTGGGCCGCCTCAAGAATCGCAAGATTCGCCTGGTCCAGGGCTTCGGCCAGAATGGCCTGTCCGGTTCGGTTGCTCCCATCACTTTTGAGTAATTTGTGGATGGCCTGAATGGCCAGAAGGCTGGCTTCCTCCCCCGCGTCATGACCTCCCATTCCATCCGCAACGACAAACAACGAAAGTCCGGGATCGATCAGGAACCGGTCCTCATTGTTTGGCCGAAGCCCTTGAAGGGATTCTGCCCCCGCCATCCATTTTGGAGTTGTCAAATTATTGGGCCTGTGCTGGGAATAGGAATTGGGAATTTTATCACGGTCCCGCATCTGGGAAATAGGGGGGATTGGGGAGAGCACTGCCAAAATGCCGATTATAGAAAAAAATCATCTCCAACGAGTGTTCCGGGTTGGGGGTTAACATTTTGGAGAAGAAACCCGGTTCCCGAAACAAAAATTGGTTGAATCGGGGCTCTTTAAGCCACAAGATAGACAAAGATGGGAAATCCTTTCTTAACCGTTGGCCGCAAGGTCGACTAACAGGGGGTCAGGCGCATGTCTGCAAGCGGTCCTGGCGTTTGGGGAATTGATTTGGGTCAGGCGGGCCTGAAGGCTATCCGTCTGCAAAAAGAGGGTGAGGGCGTAGTCGCCACCGCCTTTGATTATGTGGAGCATTCCAAGCTTTTGAGCCAACCCGACGCCGATCGGGAAGCCTTGGTTCGTGAGGCTTTGGAAAAGTTCCTCGCCCGTAATTCCCTCAAGGGGGACCAAGTCTGTATTTCCGTGCCGGGTCAATCGGGATTGTTTCGTTTGGTGAAACTTCCGCCCGTAGCGGAAAACAAAATTCCTGACATTGTCAAATTCGAAGCCAAGCAGCAAATTCCCTTCTCCCTTGAGGAGGTTGTTTGGGATTTTCAGAAAATTGGCGCGGGCATGGTAATTGATGGCATGGCCATCGACACGGAAATCGGCCTTTTCGCGATGAAGCGCGATATCATTGGTCGGGAACTTGCCTATTTCAAGGATGTCGGCGTCGAAATTCATCAGGTCCAGATGAACTCGATGGCGCTTTGCAATTATGCGGTTTACGATCAATTGGGGCTTGTTCCGCCCAAACCCGGTGATGATTCGGACCTTCCCTCCGGCAAGTGTGTCGCGGTTTTGGAAATCGGGGCGGAGCTGACCAACCTGGTCATTAGCGATGGGAACAAGATCATCCTTCAGAGGACGATCAATGTCGCGGGGAACAGCTTCACCAAGGCCCTGACCAAGGACCTTAAACTGACATTCGCCAAAGCTGAGCACCTCAAGCGTAATGCGACCAAGTCCCTCCCGAAGGATGGACCAGACCTCAAAACGATACTGACTTCGCTCCGCCCTGTTTTCAACGACCTTCAAAACGAAGTCCAAAGGTCGCTTACCTATTTCCAGAACGCTCACCGGAGCGCGGAGATAACCAAGATTGTTGGTTTGGGTAATGCCTTTCATCTTCCCGGTTTGCAGCGGTTCCTCCAGGAAAAGCTTCAGATCGAGATCCAGATTCCCAAATCGTTTGAAAAGGTGACTGGGGCGGTTCTTTCCGAGGCGCCTTTCAAGGAAAATATCCTCACATTCGCCGTCGCCTACGGTTTGGCGATCCAGGGGCTGAAACTGGCCAAAATCCAGACCAATTTGCTTCCCCCCGAAATACGGATGGAACGGCTGATCAAGGCCAAAAAGCCTTGGGTCGCTCTGACCGCCGCCAGCATGCTTTTGGGAATTTCCACATGCGGCTTCAACACCTACATGCAGGCCCGACCATTTTTGGACGAAAGTGTTCAAAAACAGGTCAAGGATTCCAGCGCCGTCAAGACCCAGGTTGAAGGGGGCAAAAAAACCTTCGGCGACCTTCTTGCCAAAACGGGTGAGGAAAAGAAAGCGGTAGAAACTATCGTCGCCGGACAGCAGGAGCGCGCCAACTGGCTTGAGATGATGGCGTTCCTGCAGGATGCGATTCCGCGTCCGGATGGATCCAATATATACGCGGAAAAAGCCAAGCCCTACTTTGAGGGTGAACTCGATCCGACCACAAAAAAATATGTGGGAATCCCCGACGAATTCCGCAAACGCCGCGTCCTGACCGGAAAGCGAGCGTATGAGGTTTATGCGGGCAAGGTGGCCTCCGGGGTGGAACAGGGAGAAATCGACTCCTCCACTTCCTCGGGCATCGACGATATGGTCCAGGTGAGTGTCACATCGGTCGACTGCCGATTTTTCGACAATCTTTCCACCGGGTTTTGGACCCCGGTGAAAAAGAAAATCATCGATGGCAACCTCGGTAAAACTGTTGTTCGGCCGGAAAAGTGCTGGACAACCCCCCCGGATGGCAAGGGGTGGGTGGTTGAACTTCGGGGGTATACCTTCCATTGGAACAGCTCCAAATTTTTGACGGAAGCTGTCCTGGAGAACATGGCCAAGGTGGGGATGCGCAAAGCCGCGGCGGCGAAGGCCTCCCAGCCCGCTGGAGATCCAGCCGCAGCGCCAGATGCCGCCGCCGGAATGGCCGACGCTGGAGCCGCCTCCGGGCCACCCGACATGGGTCCGGTAATCAATCGGATCAGCCACCTGACTCTTATCCGCTACCATCGCAGTCCGAATATGTCCCGAAGCGGGTTTGCCGTCCTTGACAACTCCTATTTGGGTGAGTTGGCCAAGGGTGGTGGCGCCGCGAAAGCGGGTGGCGGAATGGCGATGCCCGGCATGGCCGGTGGTGAAGGATCGGGAGGGCCGGCTGCGGCGGCTCCTGGTGGTGGAGCAGGCGGGGGCCGGTCCAGTTGGGTCAGCCTTTTGGGACCCCGTGGTGCGGGAGCCATGGGCGGGGGTATGGCCGGCGGTGCCGATGGTCCTGGTGGAGCAATGAGGCCGGGCATGGCAATGCCGGGTATGCCTGGAATGTCCGGAGGCGGTGACGGAGCTCCCGCGGGAGGGGAAGGCGCCGCGCCGGCAGGCGAGGGTGGCGGTGAAGTCGAAGGTTCAGGCGAGGGTGGCGACTCCACTGGTGAAATCATTCAAAGGGGCGCCCGTAAACGAACCGAATTTGTAATCCTCTTTGTTTGGAAGGAACCAACACCTTCCGATGCTCTTCGTGGCTCCATGTCGGCAGCCTCCGGCGCCCCTGAGGCGGAAGCCGCGGCCGCTCCCGAAGCTGCTGGAGAACCGGGTGCCGCGGCCGGTGGCCCGTTGTTTAGCAAAAGTGGCAGTCCGGCGGAGCCCCGCACCATGGAAAAAGCGAAAGCTCGCAAGGAGCGCCCCATCGGTCTTCCTTCGGGAACTCCTCCCGCGCCTGAAATCAAGGTTGTGGTGCCGCCCAAGCCCAAGGCCGCAGAAGGTGAAAATCCGATGGGCGATGGCGCACCCATGGCGCCGATGGGCGATGGCGCACCCAAGGCACCGATGGGTGATGGCGCACCCAAGGCACCGATGGGTGATGGCGCACCCAAGGCGCCTGGGGCCGCTCCGGGCACCCCTTCCGCGCCCAAGGCGCCCATGACACCGAGTCCCGCGGCACCAGGAACTGCTGGCCCCGGGAAAACCGACAACAAACAACCCAACAACCCCAACAAGTAACCGGAGGCGATCATGGCTGTGAAGTTTGACAAGGAAGCCCTCGCCAAGCACTACTTTTGGCTGGTATCCGCGGGTTTTCTGCTCCTTTTCATTGTTCTCGTCGCTTTGGAAGCGATGTACGAACCGGGAGTCAAGGAAAAAGCAGAGTACGAAGGCGCGCTTAAATCCGTTCAGGGTTTGACCTCCGGATTCAAGAATGAGAAATTCCTTCCCAAGTGGGAAGAGCGATTTAAAGAATATGAAAAGGATAAAAACGGCGCATGGGAAAAAGCCTGGGCTCCGCAAAGTACCATCTACGACTGGCCTGAGGCTATTCGTGAAAGGGAGGCGTTTCGCAACACCGCCGGGCAGCCGGTGTTCCCGCTTTATCCCAATTACAATCAGATTGATGCGCCAGTCCCAAACATCATCTATCCCTCAATGGAATTTACCGACGATGAAAGGCGCACCTTCAAGGATGCCTGGTATTCGGAAGGTTTTGACAATGCCTGGGGATTCATGAGCAGGGCATGGAAAAATCCCGAGGCCATCTCCTACACGAAGGAAGTGGTGGATTCCAAGGGGGAGAAAAAATCGGCATTCATTACCTACGCCCGCCTCCGCAAGGACGGAGATGGCGATGTTCTTCAGCCGAATCTGCCTTTCAAATTGGCTGTTCCAGCCACCGCCATGGCCGGCGGGGGAAGTGGCCCTGGCGCCGCTTCCGGAGACGCGATGATCCCTGGTGGAGGAGGTGGAAAGCCGGCGGGAGGTCCGATGGGGATGCCACCCGGAGCGGGAGCGGGACCCGGACCAGGAGCGGCTAAAGGAATGCCCTCCTCAGGCGATGAGGGAAAAGATGCGTTCATGGCCGCGATGAGGCCTGTCTCTTATACACATCTGAC
>CAWUOD010000030.1:0-13010 GCA_963923115.1 uncultured Singulisphaera sp. | reverse complement strand
TACACAAGGAGTATCGTCGGCAGCGTCAGATGTGTATAAGAGACAGTGGCCATCCCAACCAGGCCCGTGCCACCTCCGGTCGGATATAGGATCACATCGGGAAGCGACCAGCCACATTGCTCGGCAAGCTCGATCCCCATTGTCTTTTTTCCCTCAAGGCGGTAAGGCTCCTTAAGAGTCGAAAGGTCAAACCAGCCCTCTTTGGCGGCGTTTTCGCGCACGATCCTTCCACAATCGTGTATCAATCCATCCACGAGTGTGACTTTGGCGCCATAAAGAAGCGCCTCCCGCCGGTTGATCACCGGAGTGTCCCGGGGCATGAACACATGGCATTCGATCCCCGCGCGGGCGGCATAGGCCGCGGCGGCGCCACCCGCGTTGCCCGCGGTCGGCAGGGCCACCTTGGTCACGCCCAATTCCCTGGCCATGCTGATGGCGACGGTCATCCCACGACTTTTGAAGCTGCCCGTGGGGAGGATCGATTCGTCCTTGATGAACAGTCGCTCGAGCCCAAGCTCTTTTCCCAAACGGGGGCAGGCCAAAAGCGGACTGGCCGCTTCGCCAAGGCTGACCGGCTCGTTGGATTCCGCCAACGGGAGAAGCTCGCGATATTTCCACATTCCGCCAAGTCGCCGGGATACCTCGTCGCGGGCGAGTGCTTTTTTCAGTGAACAAAGATCATAACGGGCGACAATGGGGCGCCCTTCATGCATGTTGCAAAGCGTCCCCTTGGCGATGCGGGTTCCTGTCCAGGCCCCCTCAAGATGTGTGAAAAAGCGCGACATAAAAGATCAGGCCTGTAGGTGGGAGATTCGGACCCGGGCATTTGCGCCCGGATCCAAAACAAAATTTGAGGCAAAACCCATCGAACGGAAAACGGAATCCCATCCAATCACATCCGGGCGACCAGTTCCTTGACCAGCACCCGAAGCTTCTTTTCAGCGGCGGCCGCCGTGGCGAGGATCTCGTCAACATGGGCTTCCTCAAGAGCATCAGGAAGGCACATGTCCGTTATGATGGAAAAGCCCGCGACGCGCATCGCCGAATGGACGGCGACAATCACCTCGGGAACAGTCGACATCCCGACGACATCGGCGCCGATACCCCGAAGGAAGCGGTACTCCGCGCGGGTTTCGAGGTTGGGGCCGGTTACCGCGACATAGACCCCTTGTTGAACGGGAAGCTTTTGCTCGACGGCGATTTCCTTGGCCAAGGCAATCAGCTTTTTGCAATAGGGTTGGCTCATGTCGGGAAAACGGGGTCCAAGGCGCTCATCATTGGGGCCAATCAGGGGATTGCCACCGATCAGGTTGATGTGGTCCTCGATCAGCATGATGTCGCCTTTGGAGTATTGCGGATTCATGCCGCCACAGGCATTGCTGACCAAAAGGCTTTCGCAACCCAGCGCCTTCATCACACGCACGGGAAGGGTGATCTTGGCCAGGTCATACCCCTCATAAGGGTGGAATCGTCCTTCCATGGCGACGACGGGTTTGCCCGAAAGGGTTCCCACAACGATGCGTCCCTTGTGGCCGGGAGCCGTTGATTTGAGAAAGTGGGGAATATCACCGTACTCAATCGAGGCATCCGCCTGGATCTCTTCGGTGAGGTTACCCAGGCCCGAACCAAGGATAATGCCGATTTTTGGGGAGAGGCTGGTTTTGGCGCGGATGGCGGCGGCGGCCTGTTCCACTTGTTCGAAAAGGGTGGTCATGAAACGCGTTTCCGGAAAGGGCATTTGAAAATGGGTTCGGGGCGGCAAAACCCCTCTTCCTGTAGAATAGAGACGGGCGGTGGGTCCACCAATTCAACGGATATATACTCAAGCGGCAGGCTAGCATGGCAGTAAACCTTACACCCCAATATTTCGAGGCAGAAGAAGCCTACAAAAAGGCCAAGACCCCCGAGGAACGCCTCGAATGCCTGCGGAAAATGTGGATCCTGGTTCCCAAGCACAAAGCCAGTGAGAAACTCCAGGCGGAACTGAAAACCAAGCTGAGTGGCGCCCGTGAGGATGTCGAAAAAGAGGCCGCCAAGCCGAAAAAAGCCGGTGGGGCAGCCATCACCCGCATTCCCCGGCAGGGGGCGGGACAAATTCTTCTGTTGGGCGCGCCCAATGTCGGCAAAAGCCGGATTCTCACCCGCCTGACCCGGGCCACTCCAGAAGTCGCTCCCTACCCCTTCACCACCCGTGAACCATCCGCCGGCATGATGGACTGGAAGGATGTCCGGGTCCAATTGATCGACACGCCTCCGATCACCTCCGATATGCTCGAACCGGTCGTCTCTTCCATGAGCCGATCGTGCGATGGTGTCGCGTTGGTGATTGATCTGGCCGATGATGACCTGATAACCGCGACCGAGGCGGTCCTGGAGCGACTGGCGGCGGTGAAGACCAGGCTGGTTGGCGAATTCCCCGAAGAGGTGGAGGATCCCGGAATCGAATATGTCAAAACGATGATCCTTGCGAACAAGATCGGGGCCGAAGATGCCGACATCCGACTCGACCTCGCGAGGGAGGCGTTGGGTGGCCGTTTTCCGATCCATGTCCTCGACGCCGAATCCGGGAGGGGGATTGAGGAAACACGCGATCTTTTATATCGGTCTCTTGATGTCATCCGGGTTTACACCAAGCGACAGGGTAAACCCGCCGACATGGAAAACCCCTACACCCTTCCCAGGGGAAGCAGCATCACCGAGCTTGCCCGGGCTATCCACCGGGATCTGGCCGAGACGCTCAAATCGGCAAAACTTTGGGGCAAGGGTGTCAGCGATGGGCAGATGGTCCCCCGCGACCATGAACTCCACGACGGCGATATCGCGGAGCTTCAGGCGGGTTGATTGGAAATGTTCGGCCCCAATACCCGGGCTCCATGTTGAAATAGTCTTAGCTGAAACCCGCGATCGAGGCGGGGAGGTTGGCATCGGCTTTGAAATCGCTCGCGGTGTTGCTCGCGACGACCAGGCGGGTGCCTGCGGGATCGGGAATCAGGTTGATGGTTCGTGTCACCCTTTTGGCGCCGGACAACTGGGTTGTCAGCAACAGGTCGCCCAGTGGCGTGGCGGTCGCCCCGGCCCGAACACCCCCGTTGTAACTCTTCTCATAAGCCGAAAAATTCCCAATATTAATAAAATTCAGATCTGCCATATTCTCCATGGAGGTAGTGGCTGGCATTTGGCTTGTTTGGCCCGACATGGCCTGGGGTTTCGATAGTGTCGATGTGGCGTCCCAAATGGATATGGCGGAGCCACCGCCTGGACCCGCCGCAACAATAATGCGACTTGTCCCGCCCGCCTGTGCCCCGAGTGTCCCCACGCTCACGGTGATTCCCCCGAGGAAATTCCTGTCCAATCCAAAAAAGCTGGAGACGCACTTCAGGTCAAGCTGATTGTGGGCCATTGTCCCCGCTGGCATATTCAGGGAGGACATTTTGGAATCGAAAGGAGTCCCAAAGGGCGTGTACAAATCGTCACGGAAAACCCTTACATTGGGGCCCCCCCCGGCTCCAGGGCCGGTGATCACGCTGATTCGTCCCGAGAGATCGACAAGTCCGGCGGCGACGGAGACACCACCGGCAAACGATTGGTCATAGGCATAGAAACTGGCAATTTGCTCGTTTTCCATCACTTTCAGGGCGCGGACACGGGGACCGCCGCCTTGTCCAGCCCCAATGATCAGGTCATCCTTTGTGTCCCCGTCCAAATCCCCAAGGGCGACCGAAACCCCGCCTGTAAATCCTTTGTCAAACACAAATCCATTATAGAGATCTTCCATAAAACCCGATTTGCCGGAAAGGATTCGCACGCGGGGCCCACCCCCCGCCATGGCGCCAATCGCCAGATCGGGAATCGCGTCCCCATCCACATCGCCCAACGCGACATTGGCACCGCCGCCAAAACCCGCGAATGGCTCGAATTCCCGAATGAGGGAGCCGTCCCTGCGGTCCATCACACGAACGAGGGTCTTTCCGCCAACCACCACGGAGCTGGCGACGATCTCCTCCGCCGGGATCGTTTTCACAAGCATCATCATGCCACCATCCTCGTGGATGAGGTTGTGACAGTGCATGACCGCCGTGCCCAGATAGGGATCAAAGCGGATCCGCAGATGGGTTATATGTTGCTGGTTGGCTGGAAGGCCGGGATTGAACGCGTCCACATAAAATGTGTCCTGATTGAAGTTGTGGGGCGTGATTTCCGTTTCAGCACCATCAATGATCTGGAAATCGCGCAAATGGATATGAATCGGATGGACGATGGGATCCTTGTTGGTGATGACCCACTCCTCGACATCGCCCACCCTGGGCTGAAAAACCGCGGGTCCGGGGAATGGCTGGCCGTTCACCATGAACACGGACGGTTTACCCGGAGTTCTCCGTGTGGAAAACTCCACGCTACGAATCACCTCGGGTATGGCGTCCTTCAGGCTCACAAACGGATCGGAGGCGCTGTTGATGGCCAGGTTTTTCCAATCCGAGGGGGTCCCGCCGGTTCCGTGCCCGAGAATTCTGCCCAAATAATGATAATTAAGCACAACCCCGTTGAAATTGGGTGTCAGCGAAGCCAAGGAAAGCGTTCTGGTCTCTCCCTGGGGAGGAGAAGAAATCACAGTTAGAACGCGCTTGCCAGGCGCATGGGCGTTTCGTTCCTGGCCGAGGGTTTCCGTGAATGTGGCGCCATCCTGCCCGACAAAAAAGATTTCCTGATTCGCGGGACTTGGCCGGTTGGGGTCCTTGTTTCCGAGGTAATTCCATTCCGATTCCGGCTGATTGGGGGGCGGAATGAAAGTCCGAAGGAGGTCCATTGGGGCCGCGTTGAGGAAGATATATAGCTGGTTGTCTGCCGTGGAGACGATATCGGGGTTGTATTGCCCGTTGATTGTGTATTGGTAACCTGTGCTGTTGGTCTTGTTGAAGACATCAAGAAAATGTTCGCCTCCTATCTCCACAATATTTTGCATCTGCATTGTGACCAATTTGACGGGTAGGTCCTGAATCCTCGCCGGGGATGAGGTGTCGACAGTGTACACATTGCCGTTCGCGGCCCCCACCACGAGCATTCCGGCCATGCCCCGGTAAACCTGCTCGCTGACCAGGCCATGATCGTGTGGGTGATACCAGAAAACACCCTCGTTATGATCTGACGGAATATCCACCTCGTACTGGTTGGACATTCCTGGAGGAACGCTCAAAAGGACATTATCCGAGTTTCCCTTGGGAGAAACGGTCAAGCCATGAAAGTGGATGTTTGTGGCTTCCGAGACATCGGTCCTGGTTCCCCCAAGGCCGATGAAATCCATATGTTGAAGATCGTTTTCAAGGAGAATTCTCAGTTTCTCCCCGCGATTGACATGCAGGGTCGGGGAGGGATAGGTGTCGCCTGTGCTTTGCCCATTCGAGGAAGACCCATGGAGCAGGGTCCATGAATAGGTCATGAATCCATGGACAACAGTTGCGACTCCCGGCAATTCCGGATGACCCGGTTGGGGAGTCTCGATGGTTTGCGTTGATTCATGGGCCCGCAGGACAATATCAAGGACCCCATCCATGCTGGAAAGGGTCACTGCCTCGGTGAACAGCGCGGGATTAAACCTGGATTCCAACATCTCAAGGGTGGGCTTTCGAAATTTACGCATAGCCATGTCCAATTATCAAAAAAAAGGTTAGGGATTGCCTTGACAACATGAAATCAATCAGGCGAAACAACCTCGCCCCCCGCGCGGCTCGTCATGGCCGTGAGCATGGTGGCGGAAATGGATTCCGGGACCGAACGGACCGAACCATCGCCGGCAAGGGTCTGAAACAGATTGCCTCCGATGCGGGATTTCGGACCAACACAGGTGGAAAGAGTGTTCCCCTTTTTGCTTGCGCCAAAGCGTGTGTATCGCCCAACATCCAGGGCATACGGCCAGGAATAGTGGGGGTCCAGCCATGATACCCCGGCGTTTTCGGTGTATTGATCGCTTTCCGCGATCATCCATGTGTTCGATGTGCCATCCATCACATCCGTTATTCGCATGGGATTCGAATAGAGCCTCAATGGATAATTCCCGTTTGCGGGGTCCCAGTCGATTCCCTCTGGCACCAGGATTCCTGTGAAATCCTGGGGCTTGGGAGCGCTGGGAAAGTACCATTGGCCAATTCCCTGGGCGGATGTGGGGGTGTCAGGGCCGGGGCCCAACAGCGCGGAAAAATCGATCACTCCGGCTTCGCCACAGTTGGTGTTAAAAACCTTGATACGGGCGCCGACAATCCGGTCTTCCTGCGCTTCGGGGGGACAAGCCAGACAATATTGATTGTAAAGGTCCGCCATCGCCCCTTGCTCGATATGCGGGAGAATACATATCGCCCAGGATTGAGGCCGGGCGTAATCCATACCCGACCCATCAACATGGGGGACGATTCCCTTGCGCACCCGGCCCGAGGCAAAAGGGAACGACCCGACAATATCGTGATGGCTCATCATGGCCAGCCCGATCTGTTTCAGGTTGTTTTGACATTGGGTACGGCTTGCCGCCTGTCGTACTTTTTGAACGGCGGGCAAAAGCAACCCCAGAAGAACGGCTATGATGGCGATCACCACCAAAAGCTCGATCAGGGTGAAGCCTTTGCGGCCTTTCACCAGCCCGGGGCACGGAAAATTTCTGTTATCCATGACTCACCTTGACTGTTTGGGAACTCCCCAAAAGTAATATGACTAGTTGGACCCGCCCAAACTGGCCCCGCCTTTGAATTTCGGGGAAAATGGGGCAAATTCTTCCTCAAGGGTAGGTTGACTTGCACCAGGAAGCAAGGAAAAACGCTTGACCCGGGTGGCCGAGCCTTTTGTCGAAGCGGCAAGCAAATCGGAACCATTGCTCACATCGACGGAACCCACATTCACCCCTGAAGATTCTCCCGAATCAAAGGCATAAAAACTTGTGGCAAGTGTGAAACTCAAGCCTGGTCCGGCAACTTGGGAGTTACCCATGGGCATCGCTTCCGAACCTGCCGCAACCTCCCAAACCGTGACGCGACTGCTGGACCTCATTGCACCAGTGAGGATTCGCTCGAAACCTCCCAGAGTGGCTCCCGAGACCAGGCCGGTGGAAACCTGGACCCCACCCTGATACGCGGAATCGAATGCCAGGAATTGACCGGTTTTTTCAAACATAATCGATTGTTCCCCGGGCAGGATTGGAGTTTCACCGATTTTGTAAAAGTAAGGATTTTGCCAGGTGCGAACCTGGGGTGCCCCCCCGGCGCCTGGCGCGGTCACCAGTGATTCAAAACCCGAACCGTCAATGTCCCCGGCAGCCACGGTGACCCCGCCTGCGAAAGCGGAATCATACGCAAAAAATTGGGTCATCCGGTTGCCTGTTTTTCCATCAAAAACCGCCACCGCAGGTCCGCCTCCCGCGCCAGCGCCCACGACAACATCCGCGTACCCATCCCCGTTGAAGTCGGCGCCAGCGACATTGACCCCACCCTTGAATCCCTGTGCAAAGGCAAAGAAATCAAAAAGTGGAGTTTTGAAATTGGAGGCGCCATCCAACACTTTGACACGGGGACCGCCACTGGGCCCCGCCCCAAGAATCAGATCATCAATTCCGTCATTGTTCACATCGGCGACGGCCGTCCGGACTCCGCCAGTGAATCCACCTTCAAACGCCAAAAGGGATGTGATTTTGTTATTATTGAGGCTATTGTAGACCGATACGGCAGGCGCCGCGCCCGACCCCGCGCCGGTCACATAAATCGGGGTGTTGGGCAATGTGCTCACCAACGACATCATTCCCCGATCCTCGTGGGGAAGTACATGGCAATGAAACACAAATTCGCCGGTGAAATCAATCGGCTTCATGCGAATTACGACACGGCCCGGAGAGATAACCTTCCCGGAGGGGTCCACCAATGCCGGAGGTACATTCACCACATCCTGATACCAAGCCTGGGGACTGGTCACATTGGGTTGGGATCCGGTTGGCGAAAAACTGGACATGACCTGGAACGGATTGACATGGATGTGAAAGGGATGGGGCACCCCGGAGGTATTGGTTAATGTCCACTCCTCGATGGTGCCGATCCGGGGTTGAAAAATGCTGGCATTGGGAAAGATTTCGCCATTGACCTGAAATTCCGCCGTGGCTCCATTTCCCACGATGGAAAACTCCACCGTCCGGGATTGGGCGATGACCTCGGTTGGTCCCGAGAGGTCCTCGAAAAACCGGGCGCTGGTCAAAGTCGCAGGCGTCGGAAGATTGGTTCCTGTGGTTGCATTTGTTGTCATGGTCACATAGGAAGCAGTCACATTTCCCTTGTTATCCAGGGTTACCAAAGATACATTTTGTCCGGCTATGGCCGAGGCGCTAACAAGAAACGAGTAGCGACTGCCCGAGGGCATGAAAACATTTTGCGTGGCGGGAATGACAACCGGGGCACCAAGGGCGTTCCCGTCCTGTGCCACAAGAATCAGGGGAAGATTGGTGTTCGTGGTTGTGTTGCGCAATCGAACACTCAAGTCCTTGTTGGGCGACATATTCGCGAAAGACCAAACTTCCGTCTGGCCCATCCCAACGGTGATTGTCGGATTCACCAAGCCATTCGTGCTGATTTGTTGGCCAGCAGCCCCGCCTGCCTTGGTGAAATCCTGCAAATATTGGGTCGGCGTTCCCTGATTGGCCAAAAACTGGTACTGAAGGGCCATCGCCCGATCCGGAATCGAGGCGAACTCTTCAATACCGCTCGCCGAATTACCCACCACCAACATACTGGAAAGCCCGCGATATACCTGATCGGTCGTGTACATGTGGCGATGATTATGGATCCAATAAAGGCCTTCCGGCTGGTCGGCGGAAATCTTGTACTCGTAGACGAACGCCTCTCCCGGGGGCAGTGTAAGCAAAACATTGTCCGAGTTGCCTTCAGGAGAAAGGTGCAGACCATGCACATGGTTGTTGATTGGCTCTTCCGTTACGGGAGCCGACCCCGTCGGTGGAGTGATCGTCAAACCCTGGAGGTCGTTTTCCAGGTGAATTCGGAGAATATCTCCCCGGTTGACCTTTAAGGTTGGTCCGGGAAAGGAATCTCCTGATGTCGACAAATTGGAGGAATGCCCTTCATTCAATGTCCAGGCATAGGTCAGAAACTGGCTGGTCAGGATGGAAGTTGGATTCCCGTTCACGAGGGTTTCCAAAGGCTGCTCAGATTGATGCGCGCGAAATGTCAGATCAAGCACCCCATTGACACTGGAAAGCGTAAGGGGCTCGAAGTAGGCGGTAGGGGTTGTCCGATCCTCAAGAAAACCCAAAGTGGGGACAAAAAAACGGCTGGAACGGATTTTTCGTGACATGTGGTTGCCTTAAATTGGATGGTTTGTTGAGTATGGGTAAATCCTACCACGAAAACCAATGATTTCTAAATAAAAAGTTAGCGACATCAAATTTCCGGGCCAACCAAAAAAAAGAGCGCACCATGGAATACGGTGCGCTCTTCGTTTTTTGCGCCGGTTTAGGACTAACCGACCACAACAAGGTGGCTATTGACCCTGACGGGAGTCGAACCCGTGTCGCGGCCTTGAAAGGGCCGTGTCCTAGGCCTCTAGACGACAGGGCCTCCTTGGATTGGTATCATAGCCCATGAAAACAGGTTTGTCGAGTTGGCAGTTTGCAAAATAGTTCGCAACCCTCTGCCAGATTTGGAAATATGGAATGATGAAGCAGGATGGATGGCTCGAATTATTGCAACAGGTCGCCTCGGGAGCGGTTGCGCCCGAGGATGCCATGGGGCGCCTTGCTGTTTCCAGGGATCTGGCCCAGGGCACCGCGGATTTGGGGTTCGCAAGGGTTGACCTGGACAGGAAACGCCGGTGTGGCTTTCCCGAGGTCATTTTGGCTCAGGGAAAAACCCCCGAATGGACCGTCGGCGTGGCCCAACGACTAGCCCAGGCCAATCAGGCAGTTTTGGCAACACGGGTCGATGAACCCACTGCACTTGCCCTCTCCGCCGCATTTCCCCATGCCGAACAGGACCGTCTCGCCCGAACATTTTTCCTTCCTGGCCCTTTCCCCACCCAGCCCAAGGGCAAAATCCTGATCCTGACGGCCGGCACGGGGGATCTTCCTGTGGCTCGTGAAGCACTGGTCACCGCGCAGGCGCTGGGCACCCAGGCGGAGTTGCTGGCGGATATGGGTGTGGCGGGTTTGCACCGGTTGCTGGAACAGCTGGAAAAGATTCGGGCGGCGGATGCACTTGTGGTGGTCGCGGGCATGGACGGGGCGCTTCCCAGCGTCGTGGGGGGATTGGTCGATCGACCTGTGATCGCGGTGCCCACCTCCATCGGCTATGGAACCTGCTTTGGTGGACTCTCGGCCCTTTTGACAATGCTCAATTCCTGCTCGGCGGGTGTGGCTGTTGTGAATATTGATGGTGGATTCAAAGGGGGGTACCTGGCGGCGATGATCGCGCAAGGCAACCACCCAGCCTCCGGTCAGCCAAATTAGGGAATTAACCCGCGCTTTCCTGGTCCTTTAGGCGAAGTATTCGCCCGACGAGTTCAACGGGACAACCTGATAACAATCGATTTTTTCGATCGATATTATTTGTTTTTATGTTTTGGTTCGGGATTTTTCCCGGCCGAAACAGGCTCGAGGAAAACCACCCGGCGATTTCCCTTTTCTCCGACAAGGGCGACAGATTGACCCTTTAAAAGGTCAAATAATTCCTCATCACTCAAAATCGTCAGGGAAACATGGAATTTGCCATCCGGCTCTGGTTGGGCGGGTTTGGCCGCCAATCCATCCGGAACGGTTATCGGGTTCGCGGGGATCGCTCCTTGAGGGGCTTGAATGTAGCCGCCCGCCTCGGGAAATTTCGGTAGAAGTTCGTGGTTTCTTTTGGGTAAGGGTGCCGATGGTCCATTCGCTATGGATCGCCCCTCGGCGTTTGGTTCCCCTTGCCACACTTGCCAACAAATCAATCCCGTACAGGCAAGCGCGAAGGCCACCATGGCGCCAAATCGGACCTTGCGCTTGCGTCGCCGCTTTGCCGCCGCAAGGAGAAGCAGCTCAAGCCCCGATTCCCCCCTGATCTCCTCAAACCATTCGTTCCAAATGCGATTCTTATTCATGGGTCTTTCCTCCCAGTCGGATCAGGATCTCCCGAAGTTCCTTGCGTGTCCGGACAAGGCGGGATTCGACCGCTTCCTGCGTGATTCCCATTCTCATGGCGATTTTCCTTGCGGTCAGCCCACCCTGATATTTGAGTCTCAAAAGTTCTTGCGCATCCGAATCCAAAAAAGACATGGCCCGATCCAGTTCCCAATCGTTTTCCTGTGAGACAGTTGCCTCATCGGGAATATTGGCAAGGATCACCGGGGAGAGATTCCCGACACGCCTTGCCCGAAAATGATCGACCACAAGATTCCTCAGGATACAGGCAAGCCAATTCCAGAACGCGGGCTCCGTGTCGAAACGGCGTATGCTTTTGACCACCCGAAGCATGGTTTCCTGCACGATGTCGGCGGCCGTTTCCGGGTCCCCATGGAGTAGCGCGACCGCCTTGCGGAAAAGACGCCAGGCATACTGGTCATAAAAGATCCGGTATGCCTTCTCATCACCCAGGGTCATTCCCCGGGTGAGGCGGACTGTCTCTTCATCCGAAAGCGAACCGTCTCCGGAATGGGTGGTCATGGATTCCCCTGGGGAGTTTGGGAATCAGGGCTTGATTGGAAAATTTCCACTCCCCAAACTCCCGCTACCCCCACCCGGAATGGCGGTTCCCGGTTTGGGTTTAGGCGCATGGGGAACACCTGCGCCACTCATGGGATCGCCCAAGACTCCACCCCCTACCGGTCCACCAGAGCCTTGCCCAGGCATACCCATACCTGGCCCGCCCATCATTTGTCCGCTCATACCTGGGATCATTCCTCCCTCACCCATACCCCCAAATCCCATACTCATTCCCGGGCTACCCATGCCAGAACCACCGGGCGCCGTTCTCCATCCACTACCCGTTCCCCCCAACATTTCCTGCGGTGGAATGTGGGCGCCAAGCGCGGCAAGAATCTTCGCCGCCACCTCGACTTGCTCTGATTGGCCAGCCAAAAACAGGATGTTTGCACCGGGATGCACCATCATTTTCAGGGGCATCGTAGGTTTGAGTCCCCGGGCTTCCGCATCGAACGCGATCCCTTGTTCAACGATAATCCTGGTGCTTTCCATGACCTTGATTTTCATGCGTTCCATTTCGTCCGCTTCCCTGGCATCCTTGGGCTTGCCAATCCTGGGCGCGACCAGAGGCTCCAGATTCACAGGCAAAAAAAGGACATTTGACTTGGCGGGTGATTTGGGTTTGGCGCTGACCACAAAAACCTCGGCGCTGCCCTCGATAAGTTTCATTTCAAAATCGTCCGAGATCTGACCCAGCGTGTTGATGAAATCGCCAAAATTCCTCCTGGTCAATATGGTTTCGGGCATCTTTTCCTCTTTGATGCTATCCTTGATGACAATTGTCCCAAATGCGCCGATCGCCTGGATATTCTCAAAAAATGTCCTGACCTTGATGTCCTTGATCTCGATCCTGTCGTCATCATCGAGCGCGATCCACACATCCCTGACCGAACCGGGTTCAAAGGAGGAAAAGGAAATGAGCTTGTCGGTTTTCACCTTCCTGACAGGCGGCGTTGCCCCCGGTTTGGGGGCATCTCCCCGCGGCGTGGCGAGGGGTGGGGTCGCGGGAGGTTTGGGTGGCGGCCCGACTTGTGCGGCCAGGGGCAATCCCACCAGCACAAAAGTGAACAATCCCGCAAGTGTTCCACGCATATGGTATCTCCTTTTTCCTGATCGCTTGCTCCACGATTACCACTACGGAGTCCGTTTGGTTTCCCGTCACATTTTTTCATTATTTTCTGTTTGGTTTTTGCCTTTGCCAATGTAACCGTTCATGGGAAACCAGGCTGAAGAACAAATCGGGTAACTGTTATGCGAGGTATAAGGATCGGGGATTGAATTTTGTGCAAAAAACCGATTCGAT
>CAWUOD010000029.1:0-13022 GCA_963923115.1 uncultured Singulisphaera sp. | reverse complement strand
GAGCCTCGGGCGGTTTTAGCGGTACCTATCCTCCCGGTTTCACCCCACCCAAGCCTGGTCAAGCGGGTGCGGCAGGCGCGTCTGGTGGCAACCCGGGTTATGTCCCCGGCCCCATGCCTGGTATGGCGGGCGCCTCCGGAGCCTCGGGCGGTTTTAGCGGTACCTATCCTCCCGGTTTCCAGCCTCCAAAGCCTGGTCAAGCGGGCGCCTCCGGAGCGGCGGGCGCGTCTGGTGGTTCCCCGGGTTATGTCCCCGGCCCCATGCCTGGTATGTCGGGCGCCTCTGGAGCTTCTGGCGGTTTCAGCGGTAATTTCCCCCCCGGATTCCAGCCTCCCCGTCCCGGCGCCAGCGGTGGCAGCGGTGCTTCGGGCATGACTGGTGGTAGCCCGGGAGGCTTTCCTCCTGGATATTTGCCCCCGGCTCCCGGCGGCGTTGGTGGCGGCAAGGGCGGCTTTGCAGGCGGAAACGGCCTCTAATATCTCTGAAATCCGCAAGGATCCATGCCCCGCGCTTTGCGGGGCATTTTTTTTGTCTGGTTGGCGGAAGTGGCCGGTCTTTTTCGGGATCCGCGATAGCACCCATCTTTCAGATCCCCCATCCCCATCTTTTTGATCCTCCCATTGTGGGCTTTTTGCCTTGTTGAGGTAAAAAAGTCGCGCCAGGGTGGGATGAAATTTTTGGTGGGCGTTCAGCCACCAAAAAGTATGCAATAGCACGATGCCAAACGAAATGAACCCAAAAAAACAGGGGTGGTGGCTTCCCGGTTTTTTCGGCGAGCCCCGCCCCTGTTTTTTTTGTAAATCCGATAAAAACTATCTAGAATTTGAGTATGATGTCAAATCCGAGCATCAACTGCTGCGTTCTCGTGCCGTCCGCATACGGACGAGCGTTGCCGTCATAAAAGTCCCATCGCAATTCCGGCCGGACAAGAAGGTTTTCCGTCGGAAGCCAGTTCGGGCCCACCGTGAGCGAGAAAAAATTCCCTGGAAGCGGTGGCTTGTTGGGGTTGGAGGGACGATTCAAACCCACGCGGGTCCCATCGGTATCCTGAAACCATTCAAATCTGGCGCCCGCTTTCCATTTTTCGTTCACGCTATAGTAGAGGTACTGGTCAATACCCGTCCAAAGAGCCGTGCCACCCAAGGGGGCGCCATCTCCCTGGGTGCCAAGCCATTGATGAAACACATACTCCCATTTGTCCGTCGGTCGCGCCTCAAGAATAAGGCTATACCGGGTCCGATTGGCCGTTACATTTTCCACATTGGGAAGGCTCGCAATATTCGAAAATTGATCGCCTGTGATGATCGCAAATGACGCCGCTAGCGAATTGGGGTCGTTCTGAATCCGGGTTTTCCCCAAAAAGTTCACGGCGTTGATCGGCCCATCAATGGTGTTCCAGCCATTGACCAGGCCGCCTGTGAACTGGATATTTTTCCCCGGGTTCCATGTGGCCAATCCACCCCATTCGGTGAATGGCCCGGCAAACTGGTAGCTATACGCTTTGGAGTAAAAGAAGTTTCCCACCGCGGGAACTCCTTCATATCCAACAATGGTATAAAAATGTCCCAGTTTCAGGGATAGTGTCTGGTTACCCACCTCGCCATAAAGTTGGGGCATAGCCAGACCATAATATTGACCATTGGTCCAGCCTCCCCCTCCTGGGTAGGCTTCCCAACCGACCGAGGTCGCCAATAGGAAGTCCTCGCCATAGAGGAGATCCATTCGGCCACCAACCCCAAAGGAACCATCCGTGGGCAGAACCCGCTCGGCGATGATATAGGCCTGGTTGAACATGGGCTCATTGGAACGGTCGACGGCGTTATAGGGGCCGTTGAATTTGCTTCCCGGACTGCCTGTGTTTCCGATGAATCCGCCATCAAGCCATCCACGGACGCTGGTCCGCTCGCTTTGGGGCACAAGAAACCAGCCTTGTCCCTTGGGAATAATCCCACTCATCACCTCATCATTGAGGACGGGATCGCTGTTTTCAAAACCGCCCACGGAACCGCTTGGTGTCCTTGGGGTGGTTTCCCGTTCCCGGGGTGGGATCGGCCTTCCTCTTGGGTTGATCTCCTGTCCTTGGGTGGGTGGTTCGGGTATGGCAAGCGGCGTGGTTGGATTCGTTTGTCCCCATGCGGGAATAGCCATGCAAAAGACGAGGGAAAAAGCCACTAGCAAGCCCGGGACAATCACCCCAGGGGATTTTGCCCGGAAAGGAGAAAGAACCAAATTCCATTCCATTTTCGACTCCGGCGAACCGCTTTTCCGGTCCGGAAAGGGCGCCCAAAAAGGGCTGTCCAAACCGTCACCCACAAGGCGGTATGGGGTTTACCATCGTCACCAAGGGAAAATTCGTTATTTTCAAACCAGCCCCCACCATCAAAAAAAGCCTCGGGATGGGCGGTCTATTGCCTAATGTTTGCCCAAATTCCCATTTGCTTTTGGCCAGATCATGTTTCGTCACCCCCCCCTTAGTCCCCAATGCAAAGGGGTTAATAGGTCAGGCTTTCTGATTGAGGGGGGGAATGGATGAGTGGAAGGCAAGATTCAAAGACATTGATCTCATTGACGAGTCGCACAAAACCCGCAAGGGCACAAAAAGCAGGGGCGGACAGATCAAAACTGTTCCCCCATGCGATCCCCCGGTTTTGCGCTCCCCTTTGCAAAGGGGAGTGGGAGGGGTTAACAAGTTTTCAGGAGACATTTCCCACATTTTCGGATGGATCACCTGGTCAGGACTCCTCGTTGGAAGGGGCTCTGACTTTTTTCGTTTAAAGGTTTCAAGACCGTGGAAAGACAACCGAATGGGAAAGTCTTTTACGATTTGGGAAAAAGCCTGGTTAGCGATGATTGGGCCAGTTCCGCGACATGGGACGCTTTGATCCCCCAGATCTGGGGATTCAAAAGTTCGACGCTCACCGGCCCCTTGTAGCCCGCTTGTCCAATTTTTTCCAATAGGGACTTCAGGGGGATGTCCCCTTCGCCCGGCAGGATGCGTTGTCCATCGCTTGCCAATTCGCGAGGGATTCCGGAGACATCCGAAGCCTGGACAAGGCCCATCGGGATCTCCCGCAAAAGTTCCAGATCGGATTCCTTGCTTGGCCCATTCCAAAAATGAAACAAGTCCAGGCACAAACTCAAATGGGGTTGGGCGGCCGCGCGAATCAGCATGGCCGCGGTTTGCAGATTGTTGACGACTCTGGCCCTGCAATGAAATTCGAGCGCCACCTTGATCCCAAAAGCCTCTCCCCATTGCGCCGCGCGAACCAGGCCCTCCGCCACCGGACCAAGATCCGCCGAATCATGATCCGTTTCGGGAACAACCACCACCAGGGGGATTCCGAGGGCCTGCATCAGATCCAGTCGTCGGCGGAAATGATCCTCGTGGGCTTTGCGGGCCCCCCCCGCCGGGCGAAGGAGTCCACACTGGATCGAACCGGCGATGGGCACGATCCCCAGATCGGCAAAAAGGCGGGAGGTGCTTTCCACACTTTCCTTTTTTAGCCAGGCCTCCAGCTTGGGAAGCCATATTTCCACATGATTCATCCGGCAACCGGCGTACTGTTCGAGCTCTTCGCGAAACGGCGACGCAAGGGTGCTGCATTGGCTTATGGCGGGGATCATTGTCCGAGGGTTTCCACTTGAACCAGGTTGTCAAAAAAGGTCGCGCCACCCCCAATGTCCGTGAGTTTGGAGCTGGTGGTGCAATTGACATTCACACCATCTTTTGTGTGCTTGTTCCACCAGACGCCGTGGGAAACCACGACGCCGGGGCTGACCGTTTCCTCGACCAGGGCATGGGCCTCGAATGTTCCCCGGTCGTTGAAAACGCGGACAGGCGCATGGTGGATGATCCCCCGTTTTTGGGCATCGACGGGATGAATGCGCAGTTTGGGTCTGCCCGCGGCTTTGATGAGCGGATCGATATTGGCAAAGCTGGAATTGAGGAAGGAGGGCTCCGGGGGACAAACCATCTGAAGAGGATGGCGGCCATCGCTATTTTGCGGATCCTCATGGGGTGGCGTGTAGGTTGGCAGGGGATCATGCCCCATGTCCGCCATGCGGGCGGAAAAAAATTCGCACTTGCCCGAGGGGGTTTGGAAACCGCCTTGGGCGAATGGCGCAAAAGGGCTTGGCAAGTCCAGGCGTTGCGGGCCGTCCGAAAGGAGTTTTTCCAGAGTAATATTGGGGGTAGTCGAGAGAACCTCCCGGATCAGGTCCTGGTCGGTGTTGTCCCACAATTCACGGGGAAGGCCCCAGCGTTTGCAAAGCTCCCGGAAGATGGCCGTGTTGGGACGGCTTTCGCCCAGGGGCGCTATTGCGGGTTCGTTGAGCTGGACCATGAAATGGCCATAACTTGAGTGGACATCCCAGTGTTCCAGTTGTGTCGTGGCGGGAAGGACAATGTCGGCATAATCGGCCGTGTCGGTCTGGAAATGTTCAAGGACAACGGTGAAGAGGTCCTCCCTTTTGAGACCCGCAATGACTTTGTTCTGGTCGGGGCAAACCGCGGCGGGATTGCTGTTGTAGACAATCAGCGCCCGGACAGGGGGAGCAAGAGGGGAGCCCGTGGAGGTTTTCCCGTGAAGGGTTTCCGCGAGGCTGGACATGTTGATGGTTCGGGTCCCCGGGGGAATCAGATCGTTTCGGCAGAAGGTGTCGCTTGCCAAAAGGTTGTAGGCTTTGCTTGAACTCATGAACGCGCCGCCACCCGGTTCCCGCCATGTTCCGAGGACGGCGGGGATACAGGTGATGGTTCGAACGGCCATTCCGCCGCCTCCGTGTCGCTGGAGACCATAGTTGAGCCGGATCAGGGCGGGGCGCGCCTTCGCGTGTTCGCGCACCAATCGGCGAATGGTATTTGCGGGGATGCCTGTAATGGTTTCGGCCCTTTCGGGCGGCCATTGGGCGACACGCTCGCGAAGTTGTTCCTCGCCCAGGGTGTATTGTCCCAGATAGTCACGGTCCTCGAGCCCCTCGTCAAAAGCGACATGCATTATCGCCAAAGCCAACGCGGCGTCGGTGCCCGGACGGATGGCGAGCCATTCGTTTGAGCGGGCGGCGGTCGGTGTTTTGTAGGGATCGATGGTGATGATTTTCGCGCCGTGCTTTTGCGCCTCGACCATCCGCGCCCACATATGGCTGTTGGTGACGGCGGTATTGGACCCCCAATTGATGATGTGTCGGCAGTTTTCGGTGAGAAACGGATCGGTCACGGCGCGGGTTCCCAGGGTGATATCGCACCCGGCGACCCCGGCCGTCGCGCAAATGGTGCGGTCCAAAAGCGAAGCGCCCAACCCATGAAAAAATCGGCGATCGATGCTCGCCTCCTGGAGCTTGCCCATGGTGCCGGCATAACTGTAGGGGAGGATCGCCTGGGGACCATCGGACGATTGTGCGATCGCTTTTAGGCGGTTGACGATTTCATCAAGGGCCTCCTCCCATGAGATTCGTTCAAAGGTTCCCGACCCTTTGGGACCAACACGGCGTTTGGGAAAAAGCAACCGGTCCTTGTGGTAGGTCCGTTCGAGGTAACGGCTGACTTTTTGACACAGGAACCCCTTGGTGAAGGGTTGATCGGGATCTCCCCTCAGGTGAACGGCTTTGCCCTCCACGGTTTTGATGATCATGGAGCAGGTGTCCGGGCAATCGTGCGGACAAACGCCACGGACGGTTTTGTTCTGGTTGTCTTTATTCGGGTTATCAAATGGGAGTGAAAGGAGCGTGGTCATGGCTTAAGATCCTTATCGGGCTCCGTCCGTTTTCCATGAGGCAATCGGCATGTCGGCACCCACCCCGCGATGGCTCCTTGGGTATTGATAGGTTTCAGAACCCTTCCCGAAAGCCTCATGACGAATCTTGTGGGTGCCAAACCCATGGTGCTCTTATTTTTGGAGGTTTCCCTTTCATGGAAAAATCCGGTCTTTTGATTTTTCTCGATGGCACTTTTCCAAAGGTGGCACTTGGTTTTTGGGTATGGATGGGGAGTGTTTTGGGTATCGGAGGTGCGGACGGGAGTGTCCGGCCAGGTTCGGAGCGTCCCAACATTATTTTTCTGGTGGCGGAGGATCTTGGCCCGGATTTGGGATGTTATGGGAACAAACTTGTCAAAACGCCCCATTTGGACAGGATCGCCTCGGAAGGGGCGAGATTTGAGCGATTTTTTACACACGCCCCGGTTTGCGCGCCAAGTCGAAGCGGATTGA
Organism: uncultured Singulisphaera sp.; assembly: GCA_963923115.1. GTDB lineage: Bacteria > Planctomycetota > Planctomycetia > Gemmatales > Gemmataceae > SYLG01. The sequence continues at coordinate 6,816 of CAWUOD010000029.1, read as the reverse complement.
TCACCGGGCAATATCCCACCAAATTAGGCTCCCACCATATGAGATCCAGGCTCCTCAATCCGCCTGCGACCTTCACCTCGATTTTGAAAACGGTGGGCTATGAGGTCCATTGGCCGGGCAAAACCGATTTTAATTTCGATGTTTCCGTCGGGGCATTCACCTCGACCAAACCCTGGCAAAACAGACCCGCCCCCAAACAGCCGTTTTTCGCTTACGCCAACTTTATGGTGACCCATGAAAGCCAGATTCGCGCGGAAAACAAGCAGATGCAAAGAAATCTTGCCGGGTTGCCCAAGGTAAATCTTGTAGGGCCCGAGCAGGTCGAAGTTCCGCCTTATTATCCCGATGTGCTGGAGGTGCGCCGTGATATCGCCAACTATTTGAACAACATCTCGGCCTTGGATCTTCAGGTGGGGGAGGTGCTGGATTGGATCGAAAAGGAGGGGATCGCGGACAACACGGCGGTTTTCTTCTTTGGGGATCATGGGTGGGGTATGCCCCGGGGCAAGCGCTGGCTTTACGATTCGGGAATTCGGGCGCCGTTGTTGGTCCGGTGGCCCGGTAAGATCTTGCCGGGAACAGTCCGGGAAGACCTGGTGGCGGAGGTGGACCTGGCGGCGACCGTTCTTTCGCTTGGCAAGGCTCCCATTCCCGGGGATTTTGACGGCCAGGTTTTTTTGCCCGTTCCCGTCAAGCCCAGGGAATATGTCTTTGCCGCGAGGGACCGCATGGATGCCCCCTATGACAGGAGCCGCGCGGCAAGGGACAGGCGGTTCAAATACATCCGAAACTATCGGCCCGAAACGCCATGGGCCCAGCCTTTGGCTTACATGGATGAGATGCCGACCATGAAGGCTTTGAGGCGATTGGATGCATCGGGGCAGCTGGTTGGTGCCCAAAGGTTATGGATGGCAAAAACCAAACCCGCCGAGGAGCTTTACGACACGGCCGAGGACCCTCACGAGATCAGGAATCTGATTTTGGATCCGGTCCGGAAGGAAAATCTCAAGAGCTTGCGAAAAGCCATGGACGACTGGTTGGCAAAAGGGGACTTGGGGGGAATTCCGGAGGCAGAGCTTGTCCGAAGGGGGCTTGTGGCGGATGTTTCAGGCCCGGATCCAAGCAAACCAAAGGTTTTGGAGGGGAAATAAAAGGCCTGTTAGTCGAATTTGGTGGCGGTTTTGCTTCGTCACAATTGGATCTTTGGGGTGAATGGATAAAATGGGTTGATTTTGGTAATTGTTGAAACTTCTCCCAATTGCTGGTTTGTTACTTAAGATGTGTGGATGAAGATTTTCCCCCTCATGCCCCAAGGAATGGGCCGGAGGCGAAGGTCGGTATTGACCCCGATCCCCCCAAAAGGTTGGGATGGTGCCGGATCCGATTCCGGACGGGCTCATTGTTTGGAGTAATTGGGATGGCGGACAACAAGCAGATTGAACTTTCCCTTTGGGAGCGATTCAACCAGGGAGTGAACCGCTTTTCGGAAGGGGTGGGCTCGCTGCTTTTGGGAGTGTTTGGCTCGCGAAATGAGCGCTATGTCAAGTCGCTTGGTTACAAGAGATCCAACCGTGCCGGAGCCGTCCATGATGTGATCGCGGGGTCGTATCTGGCCCGGATCAACGCGCTGGAAGAGACCATGCGCGCGAAATCCAACGAGGAGTTGGCCCAAACCACCGCCATCCTCCGTGAAAAACGGGCCAATGGCTCAACCCTCGACGACCTGATCCCCGAGGCGTTCGCCGCGGTGAGGGAGTCGGGCCGCAGAACCAAAGGCATGCGACATTATGACACCCAGATGGTGGGCGGAATCGTTCTTCATCGGGGCAAAATCGCCGAAATGGTTACAGGCGAGGGGAAAACCCTGGTGGCCACGCTGCCCGCGTATCTCAACGCCATCGACGGCAAGGGTGTCCATGTCATCACCGTCAACGATTACCTTGCCCGTCGTGACTGCGAATGGATGCTCCCCATCTATCGTGGGCTTGGGATGGAGGCTGGCTTCGTCCAATCCGACATGGATTCGGCGGCCCGGCGCCATGCCTATGAATGCGACATCACCTATGGCACAAATAGCGAATTCGGCTTCGATTATCTCCGTGACAACATGAAGCCTGCCCGTTGGGGCGACCAAACCTATCCCAGCCATTCCCAACAGTGTCAGCGTGGTCTGGGCTTCGCCATCATCGACGAGGTCGACAACATCCTGATCGACGAGGCGCGAACCCCGCTTATCATTTCGGGCCCCAGCTCCTCGGACAGGACGCGGTTCGCCAAAGCCGACGAGATCGCCCGCAAGCTGACCGATCTCGAGCGCAAAGCCCGGGCCGAGCGGCTCAGGGAGCTTCGCGAACAAGCCGAGGCAAAGGGTGAGAAGGCGATCGATCACGCCATCCTCCACTCCGAGGCCACCCAGGGCGACGGGCTTCCCCCCCTCCCGCTTCCCAAGCCGGGCGAGGACACTCTGCAAGGCGTCCTTTTTGAAATCAAGGAGAAGGAACATTCCGTGCACCTGACCGATCGCGGTGTTCGGGAAGCGGAAAGACTCGCCGATGTGGAGAGCTTTTACACCGCCGGAAATATGGAATGGCCCCACCTCATTGACAACGCCCTGAAGGCGCACCACCTTTACCGCCGCGACAAGCAATACGCGGTGATGAACCACCCGGAAACCGGCGAAAAATGCGTCATCATCATCGATGAGTTCACGGGTCGTCTGATGATTGGCCGTCAATGGTCGGATGGATTGCACCAGGCTGTCGAGGCGAAGCATGGCCGGGACGGCGTCCAAATCAAGGAGGAGACGCAAACCCTCGCCACCATCACCCTCCAGAATTTCTTCAAGCTATACGACAAGCTTGGCGGCATGACCGGGACCGCCATGACCGAAGCCGACGAGTTTTGGAAGATATATAAGCTCGATGTTGTGGCCATTCCGACAAATCGTCCGTTGATCCGCAAGGAATTCAACGACATCATCTACCGAACCGAGAAGGAAAAATGGAAGGCGGTCCTGGATGAGGTGACCGAAATCCACAAGGAGGGGCGTCCGGTCCTGATCGGTACGACCGATGTCGCGAAGTCCGCCAAAGTGAGCCAGCTTCTCAAACTCAAGGGAATCAAGCACGAGCTTCTCAACGCCCTGCCCGAGCACGCCGCCCGTGAGGCTGAAATTGTCGCGCAGGCGGGCCGGATCGGCGCCGTGACCATTTCCACCAACATGGCCGGTCGCGGCACGGACATCATTCTAGGCGGCAACCCGGAGACGCTCGCGTGGGCAAGGCTCAAAAGCCAATATCCGACACGACTTGAGGTGCCCGAGGATGTGTGGAAGTCGCTCGTCGAGGATATCGAGCAAAAAGAGCAGATGAAAGAGCAGGGGCGCAAGGTCGCCGACCTTGGCGGGCTGCATGTCGTGGGCACCGAGCGCCACGACAGCCGTCGCGTGGACAACCAGTTGCGTGGTCGCGCGGGTCGCCAGGGCGATCCCGGATCAAGCCGCTTTTATCTTTCGCTTCAGGACGACCTTTTGCGCGTGTTCAACGGGGAATGGGCCTCATCCATCATGGGGCGGCTCGGGATTCCCGAGAACGAGCCCATCGAGGGGCGACTGGTCAATTGGCAGATCCAAAAATCGCAAAAAAAGGTCGAGGAGCGACACTTTGAGACAAGAAAGAGCTTGCTTGAGTATGATGAGGTGATGGACATGCAGCGCCGGCGGGTTTACACCTACCGACAGGCCGTCCTCAACGACACAAACTGCCGCCTGCTCATCCTTGACATGCTCGACAAGCAGGCGCACAGCATCGCCTCGATGTTCCTCAAGTCCGATTACGGCGCCGAATGTTTCGCGAAGTACGCGTCCGAGCGTCTGGGAATCGAATTCACCGCCAGGGATTTCCGGGGCAGCGATGCCGAGGCCGCCGTCGACATCGCGCGCACCCGGGCGAAAAGCCTCGCTTTCGATCATGTCAGCGAAATGATCGAGGAGAACCTCGGCGGCGAGGAGGAGTCGGAATACAACTGGCAGGCCCTCAGCCAGATGCTCAAGCGCCGGTATGATCTGGAGCTTAATGAAAGTGCTCTTAAAAAGATCGGAAAAGAGAGCCTTTTGGACGACCTCCTTCCAAAGGTCGAGGAGGCCATCGAAAAGGTCGACCTCGGCCAGGGTGGACAATTCTTCGAGCGCAACTTCGGCGCCGCCACCCTTTGCAACTGGGTTGAGCTTAGCTATCGACTCAGATTGAACCAGGAATCGTTCCTCGATGTCCCCATCGAGGGCGCCGCCAAAATCATTCGCGAGGCGATTCGCGCGCTCTATCGGTCAAAGGATGTCGAATTCCCCGTCAGCGCGGGAATGGCCCAGTTCCTGCCCGAATCGGGCCAGTCCCGCCGCGAGGACCTCGTGGAGTGGACAAGGATCCGCTTCCCCCGAAGCGCGGAGAGTCTCAATGTGGAGCTTGTCCTCACCGATACCCGGGACAAGGTCCGGCAGGAAATCCTTCGTGTGAGCGAGGCAAACATGCCTCCTTTTCATCCCGACAAGATCGAGTCGCGCATCCTTGAGATCCTCGCCGGGGCGAAAAAGCCCGAGCCATCCGACGCCAGGGAGCTTGAGGAGCTTGCCCGGGATGGATTGGCGCTGGATATCACCGCCGATAAATTCATGGGCCTGTCCCCCGAGGCCATTCGCCAATTGCTCCTCAACGAATTTGACAACGCTTTCCGCCCCGAGATGAAAACCATGGAGCGCCACCTGGTGCTCATGCAACTCGACTCGGCATGGAAGAACCATCTCTATTCGATGGATCAGCTCCGGTCCGCGGTCGGACTTCGTGGTTATGCCCAGGAGGACCCCAAAATCGTCTACAAGCGCGAAGGCATGCGCGAGTTCGAAACGATGTGGACCGGGGTCAACGAACGCACCAGCGAACTTGTCTTCCGCATGGAGGAGGCGGATGGCTACGAGGAGAGCATCTGGGTCATCAACACCGCCCGCCACGAGAACAGCCCCTCGATTTACACCCAGGCCGCGGCGGAACAGGCCGCGCAGGCGGCCGCCCAGGGACGCGAACAGCTTCCAGGACAAAATGAACCTCCCAAGGTGGAAACCCACCGGAATTTTGGCACCAAGGTCGGCAGAAACGATCCCTGCCCATGTGGCAGCGGCAAGAAGCACAAGAACTGCTGCATGAAGCAGCATGCCTAAAGGCCGGGACACACCCGCGCGAGCAACAATGGGCTGGTTACTGGATGGAATCTATGCGGGGGGGCTCATACTGGCGGCTCCCTGGTTGTTGGCCAGGGCCCACCGTCGCAAATTGCTGCCCACCAGGCTTGTCGGTGGGGGCCTGCCCCAAAGGCCCCCGGGCAAGGTTGTCTGGTTCCATGGCGTAAGCGTCGGGGAAATCATACTCCTTGAGACCCTTCTGGGGGAATTTGTCAAAAGTCGCCCCGACCTCTCCTGTATTGTGTCCTGTTCGACCGATACGGGCATGTCGGAGGCCCTCAAGCGCCACCCCGGATATCTCCCGTTTCCATTTCCCTTTGATTTCAGTTTCGCGGTCAACCGGGCCCTCGACGCGCTGCGACCGGATTTGGTGGTCCTGGCGGAAAGCGAGCTTTGGCCGAATTTTCTGGGCGCCGTCCACAAACGCCAAATTCCGCTGGCCGTGATCAACGCCCGGATGAGTCCCAAAAGTCTCGGACGCTGGAAAATGATCAGGCCGCTTGTGCGCGGATTGTTCCGGAAGGTCGACCAGTGGGCGATCCAGCAACCCGGCCATGCGGCCGCCCTGGGGCAAATGGGCGTCGACGCCTCCAGGCTCCATGTGACCGGATCGGTCAAGTTCGACCACGCCGGTCATGCGGCCAACCCCGAAAAAATTCACGGATTGCGTCAATATCTTGATCTCCAAAGTGATGAGATTCTTTGGGTCGTTGGATCGACCCAACCGCCCGAGGAGCGGATCTGCCTGGAGGCTTTTGTCGCGCTCAAAAAAGAATTTCCCTTGTTGAGGATGGCTATTGTTCCAAGGGATCCCTCCCGGGGCGCGGAGATCGCGACACAGGGGAGATCCCTGGGGTTTGCCTGTCCCAGGAGGTCCCTCGGGGAAAAAGTCGCCAAAAGCGAACCCGTGGCGATCCTCGACACCATTGGCGAGCTTGGGACCCTTTGGAACCTCGCGAAATTGGCCTTTGTTGGCGGAAGCCTTGATGGAAAACGAGGCGGCCAGAACATGATTGAGCCCGCCGCGATCGGATTGGTGCCTGTGTTTGGGCCCCATGTCTGGAATTTCCAGGCCATCGCCAATTCGCTTGTCGCCGGCGGCATGGCCGACAAGGTCGCCAATCCTGATGAGCTCCTCGGCGCCATGAGAGAGCAGCTTGGGTCCCCGGAAAAACGCGTGGCCCGTGGGGAAAAAGCCAAAGAATTTGTCTTGTCCCAACAAGGGGCCACCCGCCGGACGGTTGAGCTTTTGTCATCCATGATTCCACCCGATCCCCATTCCAGAGTAGATCGATGAGCGATTCCCATTCGACGGGCGAATTCTCCGCGGAGAGCGCCTCCTCCCCAATCCGTCCGGATCCCTGGGTCTATCAAAACGGGGAATGGGTCCCTCAATCCCAGGCGCATATTCGTTTGAATGATGCCGGTTTTGTCCAAGGCGCCACGATCACGGACATGATTCGTACTTTTGGTGGGGTGCCTTTTCTTTGCGCGGAACATGTCGGACGGTTTCACCTGGGGTGTTTGCGGTCGGGAATCTCCTTTCCCAAAGGGGTTACTCCCCAAAGTTTAACCCGGGTCGTCGA